>NZ_LTCZ01000405.1:92870-112220 GCF_001583455.1 Rhodococcus sp. LB1
CGACGTCGGCATAACAAGGTCGTCACATCGTAGAGCAACAGGCTCAGGCCGCCGGTTTCGGCAGCGTGGGCGAAGCACTGCTCGGCGATCTTGTCCCGGTACTCGCCGGTGATGACCTGCCCCAGGTGGCGTTTGATCGTGGCGTAGCTGGGCGGGTCGGCGCCGAGGTCCTGCAGGACCCGGCCGGCGTCGAGTTTCGAACCGGGTTCGACGATGCGGGCGATCACCAGATCGCGGAACACCTCATCGTCGACGATTCCGAAGCCGAGTTGCTCGTACACGTCGGTCATCACCTGGCGCAGCAGCACCGATCCGGTGGATTCGGTACGTCCCGGCGCATCGATCCTCGCGGGTTTCTCGGCGGGGTCAAGCAGTGCCTTCTGACCGGTGGTCAGGGGTTTTTCGACCGGGATCTGGGGTGTGACATCCAGATCGAGAGCCTGCTGGTCGGGTTCGAGCCATGCCCGGGCGCGTTCGAGGAGCATCCCGAGTTCGAGGTCGGTGTGGGCGGAGCCGATATGTGTGACGATCTCCTGCCGGCCGTTTGCGTATCGGGCGATCTGCACGGCCGTGGCCCCGGATTTGGTGCGCACCTTCCTGATAAACGCCACCCGCCGAGCCTAAACCGATGCGATTAGTGCGTGAAATCCGCCCGATCCGAATGCGAACAAGCAGGTCACAGGCGTGAGTACCCGTTCACTGCCGAAACGTGAGCCAACTCAGGAGTTCTTCCGTAAGCTGCTCAAGGGTCTTCGGTACGTGCCGCGGGTGCTCGTGACCGACAAGCTGGCCAGCTACCAGGTGGCGCACCGCGAGATGCTGGCCTCGGTCGAACATCGCCGGTCGAAGTATCTTAACAATCGGGCCGAGAACTCGCATCAGCCGACTCGGCAACGGGAGCGCCGGATGAAGCGGTTCGCCTCACCCGGACAGGCGCAACGGTTCCTGTCCGCGTTCTCCGGCATCACGGGGCACTTCCAGTTGCTGCGGCACATGTTGTCGGCATCCGACTGGCGTCGCGAGATGACCGACCGCTTCGCGGTGTGGAGCGAAATCACCGCGACCGCCACCGCTGCCTGAACAACGCACCCAGCCAACAATTTTTGGGCAGAGACGAGCCAAACCGCCTGATCCGCTGCGGCTATCACTCAAGTTGACGATGCCCGCAACTCCAACACGGGCGGGATCATCTCCTCAGAGTCGCTCGAGGATATGGTCGTCGCCGACACCACCATCCACCACGGCGGCGCCCGCCCGAGTCGGCTCTCGTGCTCCCGATCGTCGACCGGTGACCAACCGCAGCGAGAGGCCGGGCCGCCAGCTCCCGGCTCTCATCGCGGCTTCCCCCAGTGCGTGCGACCTCCGCTCACCGACAACGAGTTCACCCACCTCGTCGAGAGATACAACTCGGACGCACGGCCCGCGCTCAGGGGCTGAAAACAATCAGTTGCGAAGATTCGCCGCCGTATTCACGTCTGATCAAAGACCAGTTGCAATTGCCTTGCTGCTTCGGAAACGCGTGCGGCGGAGCGTTGTTCGATGCGATCAGTTGAGGAACCGAGGCACCCGATTGCCGCGTACGTGTCTTCGCGCACTCTAAAAGCGGATGCAACTGCTACCACTCCAAGCTGAAATTCCTCGTTAGATACTGCGTAGCCTTGTTCGACGACGCGTTCGAGATGGCGCCGAATCATTGCGTGATTGACGATAGTATGTGGGGTGGAGGCGCGCAGCATCCTTGTAGTAAGAAATTCCTCTCGACGCTGCCTACTCAAACGAGCGAGGATAGCTTTTCCAACCGCTGTGCTGTGAAGCGGTAGCCCTGCTCCCATGAGCGTGTTCGCACGCAATTCGCGCGTATACAGACCGTCGACGATGAGTGCGCGACCCTCACTTAGAATCGCCAATTGTGAAGCCCCAGCCAATTTTTGCAATTCGACAAGATAGGGAATCGCCGCGATACGTAGGTCGTTTATTATCGGGTTGGCGTTTCCAAGCGTAAGCATCTTCTTGCCAATTGAGAACCCGTCCGCCGAATGCTCAAGCATCCCTAGATCTTCCAGCTTCCAACACATGCGATGTACCGTCGTTTTTGCGAGACCGGTTGCCTCGGCGAGCTCGGTGATCGTGACCGGTCGCCGTTCTGCTGCGCACGCTTCGAGCACGGCAAGAATTCGCTGGACGACCGGATCGCGCCGGCTTTCCGGTGCGAGGCCAGCGGGGGTGGGGTCATCAGTTGGCACGTCTACTCCTGTGCTGCTCACGTCGATGGAGTGTTCTTATCGGTTGGCAGACACCCATCTCCAATAGTGTAGGAGCCGCCACTAGCCTACGTAGCTCCGGCTCTTCCTGAATAGCTGCCCGTCCTCGAGACGTGGCGCAGCCGTTCGCTGGGTCGGGCGCCACGCTGACGCGGATGGGGTCCGCTATTGCGTCAGCTTGCCGTCACGACGGGTGTCGTCAATCTCCATGGTCGGTGTCAGTTTCAAGCGTTCAGCTGATGTGGTCGGCCATCTCGGTGAGTGGGCCACACGGAGATCGGCGAGCGGTGAGTGCATCGAACGAATCTTCGGCGGTCCACTGTTTTGGCACATGCGACTCCTACGATCGGTGCTGGGCAGTGCGCCTAACGAACAATTTGTCTTAAAACGCTTTCAATATCGCTTGCGAGAACGATTGCATCCGCAAGATTAGATTTCGGTAGTGAGCCCGTCAACCCCGGGGCTCGATCGAGGCCCAAGTGAAGGCTGAGCACTGACGATCATGCGCCGACCTGCCCGGGACCGACCGTCAAGGAGATCGCATACCGGTCCGCCGTGCGGCTCCCGGTCCCACTTACCTCAGTGAGGTCGCTTACGCGAGAAAACGGGAAACTGACGGTGCATCGAATGTTCGACCTGCTGACGGTCGCGTTTTTAGTCCACTGTCAATCGCGCTTGTGAAGCGTGCAACAACCTAACGAATCGGCTACTCGGTCTGGCCGAGTAGACCAACATCACCTTCCCTACACATAGGCCTGATGTCGAACTGTCCCCTTCGTGGATGGATTGCTTCGTCAAGCCGTACTTCTGAGGCTCAGTGAATGCGAGTGCAGCGAGAGTTCCACTGCGCGGAAACGATCTCACGCGGAGCGGTGCCAGTAGTCGCTAGCCTGGCCGGACCCATGGCAGCGCGTTCGTTTGTCGTTCCAGATGGAGTCGCTGCACCTAGCCACCAGTTTATCAATCGCAGGAAGCCAAACATTGGAAACTCTGAAGAATACGACGATTTCGTGCCCGATCATCGGTGTGGTTCGGGAGTCGAGTTATGGTGAGCGTCGGGTCGCGTTGGTGCCGAAAATTGTGTCCGCTTTGATCGGCAAGGGTGTCGACGTAGTCGTCGAGTCCGGGGCTGGTCTGGGGGCGTTGATTCCCGACGAGTTGTACACCGCTGCCGGCGCTAAGATCGGCGATCCGTGGACTGCTGACGTGGTGGTCAAGGTTGCGCCTCCGTCGACAGAAGAGATCGCCCGGATCAGCACCGGCGCGAAGCTCATCGGTTTCTTGAATCCGCGCAATGCCGACAACCGCATCGCCGAGTTGAAGGCCGCCGGCATCGAGGGATATGCAGTGGAGGCGATTCCTCGTATCTCCCGTGCGCAGGTGATGGACGCGTTGTCGTCGCAGGCGAACGTGTCCGGATACAAGTCGGTGCTGCTCGCGGCGTCGGAGTCGACCCGGTTCTTCCCGATGCTCACCACCGCCGCCGGCACGGTGAAGCCTGCGACGGTTCTGGTGCTCGGAGTGGGTGTGGCAGGTCTGCAGGCGCTGGCGACAGCCAAGCGTCTCGGTGGCCGCGCTACCGGGTACGACGTGCGGCCTGAGGTTGCCGACCAGGTGCGTTCGGTGGGTGCACAGTGGCTCGACCTCGGAATCGATGCGGCGGGCGAAGGTGGATACGCCCGCGAGCTGACCGACGACGAGCGCGCGAAGCAGCAGCAGGCACTCGAAGATGCGATCAAGGGCTTCGACGTCGTGATCACCACGGCTCTGGTTCCGGGTCGTCCCGCGCCGCGCCTGGTCACCGCTGCCGCGGTCGAAGGGATGAAGCCGGGCAGTGTCGTGGTCGACCTCGCGGGTGAAACCAGTGGTAACTGCGAGCTGACCGAGCCGGGTCAAACCGTCGTCAAGCACGGCGTGACCATCTGCTCTCCGCTGAATTTGCCGGCGTCCATGCCAGAGCATGCGTCCGAGTTGTACTCGAAGAACATTTCCGCGCTGATCGAACTGATGTTGGTGGAAGGTGCCTTGGCGCCCGATTTCTCCGACGAGGTTCTGGCCGGTGCGTGCGTCACCCGTGAAGAGAAGGGCGCCTGATGTACACATCACTTCTGGCGAACATCGCGATCCTGGTGTTGTCCGGGTTCGTCGGTTTCGCTGTGATCTCCAAAGTTCCGAACACCCTGCACACCCCGCTGATGTCCGGTACGAACGCCATCCACGGCATCGTCGTCCTGGGTGCGTTGGTCGTCCTGGGCAAGGTGCTCGATCCGTCGATCGGGTTGCAGATCATCTTGTTCGTCGCGCTCGTCTTCGGAACCGTGAACGTTGTCGGTGGTTTTGTGGTCACGGACCGCATGTTGGCGATGTTCAAGGCCAAGCCGGCCGCCAAGTCTGTGTCGAAGGATGGTGACCAGTAATGGAATACCTGGTCAATGCGCTCTACATTGTCGCGTTCTCGATGTTCATCTACGGCCTCATGGGTCTTACCGGCCCGAAGACTGCAGTCCGCGGCAACCAGATTGCCGCGGTCGGCATGCTCATCGCTGTTGTTGCAACTCTGATCTCCATTCGTGATGCGGAGATGGGGAACTGGATCCTGATCGCTGCCGGTCTTGTCATCGGTGTCGTGCTCGGTGTCCCGCCGGCGCTCCGCACGAAGATGACGGCCATGCCGCAGTTGGTCGCGCTGTTCAACGGTGTGGGCGGCGGCACGGTCGCGTTGATCGCGTACGCGGAATTCCTGGACTCGGACGGGTTCACCGCATTCCAGCACGGCGAGTCGCCGACGGTGCACATCGTCATCGCTTCGCTCTTTGCCGCGGTGATCGGTTCGATCTCCTTCTGGGGCAGTGTGATCGCGTTCCTGAAGCTGCAGGAAACCTTGCCTGGTCGTCCGATCGGAATCGGTAAGCTCCAGCAGCCGCTCAATGCTCTGCTGCTCATTGCGGCAGTCGCGTTCTCGGTGATCATCGGTATCAAGGCGATCTCGCCGGAAGGCCCGACCAGCTCACTGTGGATCGTCGGACTCCTCGCGCTCTCGGGCATCCTCGGACTGATGGTTGTGCTGCCCATCGGCGGCGCGGATATGCCTGTCGTCATCTCACTGCTCAACGCGCTGACCGGTCTGTCGGCTGCTGCTGCAGGTTTGGTGCTCAACAACCAGGCGATGATCGTCGCCGGCATGATCGTCGGTGCTTCGGGCACCATCTTGACCAACCTCATGGCCAAGGCCATGAACCGCTCCATCCCGGCGATCGTCGCCGGCGGCTTCGGTGGTGGCGGCGGCGAAGCTGCATCCTCCGACGGCGTCGTGCGCACGGCAAAGGCGACCTCGGCCGCCGACGCTGCGATTCAGATGGCCTACGCCAACCAGGTCATCGTCGTACCCGGATACGGACTTGCCGTCGCGCAGGCTCAGCACGCCGTCAAGGACATGGCGAAGCTGCTCGAGTCGAAGGGCGTCGAGGTCAAGTACGCCATTCACCCGGTCGCCGGCCGTATGCCCGGTCACATGAACGTTCTTCTCGCAGAAGCGGATGTCTCGTACGACGCGATGAAGGAAATGGACAACATCAACGACGAGTTCTCTCGTACCGATGTCACCCTGGTGATCGGTGCGAACGATGTCACCAACCCGGCGGCGCGCAACGATCCGAGCTCGCCGATTCACGGAATGCCGATCCTCAACGTCGACCAGTCGAAGTCCGTCATCGTGCTCAAGCGTTCGATGAACTCCGGTTTCGCCGGTATCGAGAACCCGCTCTTCTTCACCGAGGGCACCTCGATGCTCTTCGGTGATGCCAAGAAGTCGGTCTCCCAAGTCACTGAGGAACTCAAAGCGCTGTGAAACGACGCAGCACCCGGGACTCGCCTGCACGACCGTGGCCCCGGGCGTCCCCATCAATTGACCGGGGTAGGAAGAACTACCTCCACTAACAGGCATCAATGTCGAGGCTGCAGAGGGCACTGTCGCAAACTCAGCTCCACACCCGAGACTGGTCAGTCGACAATCCCACCGATCGGAACCGAGCCATTGGAGCAGGCACGGTGGGCATGGTTTCGTCAATGCCACGGACCGAAGATTCGGTGGGTGAGGTCATCGGGTCTACCGACGCCGACTCGCCATGAAGCAGCGGTTTTCGACACCCGCACCTAAAACTGGAAGAGGAGTTTATGACAACTCTATGGGGTCCGGACGGCAAGAAAGCTGCTGTCACCTTTGCCTTTGACAATCTTGGTGAGGCTTCGGATATTGAGTTCGGACGCTGGCCAACTGATCGGCCAGTAGGTTCTCATCACAGCGTGATGCGGGACTTGCCTTTGATTTTGGAAGCTCTGTCGGGGCACGTCGTCGCGTTTTTTGTGGAGTCGTGGAATCTTCACGTGTACCCGGATGCGATTCGTGCCATCTCCGAGGCCGGTCACGAGATTGGAAGTCACGGTCTCCGACACGAAATTTGGTGCACCTTGTCCCCCGACCAGGAACGCGACCACATGAAGCGATGCGTGGACGACTTCGCACGGTATGGGGTCGAGATCAAGGGCTTGCGTCCTCCCGGAGCGATCGCAGCCTCCAGTACAGCTCATGTACTACCCGAACTCGGCCTGACGTATGTATCTCCGGTGGGAGTCTCGACCGGTGTGCTCGACTCTGGACTGGCAGTGCTGGAGTCCGTCGTTGCAGCGTCCGATGTCGCGTTCTACGGTGAGCCTTTCGTCAAGTACCGAAACTACAAACCCAACAACGAGATACTGTCGCCTGAAGACTTCGTCGAGGGCATGATGTTCGAGATCGAGAAGGCGGTGGAGGTGGGCGGCCACATCTCGACAACGTGTCACCCCTTCTATCAGTCCCCCTCCCCCGACCGAACTGATCCGGAAAGAATAGAGGCGCTCGCCGAGGTTGTTCGTCGAATCGAAGCCGATGACCGCATCTGGGCTGCCACCCCACGCGAGGTGGCCGATTGGATGATCGAGCACAAATCCGACTTCCCCGGCCCGGCCACCCTCGATCCGCCCTCGTACTGGAACCCAGCCTTCTACCAGGACATCAAGCGGGACACACAGTCCGCGATGTAACGCCCGGCGGCCACCGGCCCAGAGGGACCGCCGGCAACGATGTCGTCCGGTGAACTCAGTATCCGTCAGAACGCACCACGTACAAGGAGTAGAGACATGGCCCGCGTCCCGTACCGACATCGTCCGGATGCCGATGTTGCAGAGCAGTACATCTACGATCGCCTCGAGGTCGAGCGTAAACACCCGACCCCGAACATATTTTTGGCACTCGCACACGCGCCCACTCAGCTCGACGGACTGCTCACGTACGCCAGGACTCTGAGATCGGCCACGGAACTGGGTCCACGTCTCCGTGAATTGGTCATCCTCGGGATCGCTGCGGCGAAGGGCGGCGAGTATGTAGCTGAACATCACAAGCACGACGCGCTCAAGGCGGGACTCACCGAGCAGCAGGTCGATGCGATCGCACGCAACGCCGCAACATATGACCTCTTCGAGAGTGTCGAGGTGGCAGTCATCGATTTCGGGCGCGAGATCGGTGGACAGGACACCGTAACCCACCAGACTTGGACCACCGCAGCTCAACATCTGACACAACGGCAACTGGTGCAGCTGACGATGACAGCATGCTGGTACTCCGCGGGCGTACTCATGATGCGCATTCTCGACCTCGATCTCGAAGACCCATAACGCGCGCGGTGACCTACAGGAGCCCCGCTGGCTCGATTCTCCTCTTCATCCCGAAGACGAGAATCGAGCCGTCCTCAGGCCACGGTGACAACCCCGAGAAGGGCTCCGACTCTGATCGTTCGTGTCCGGACCCCCGGAAGCGGCAAAACTGGTCACTTTGACCTGCGGGACTGTGATTCCGCAGCCCCGCCGGTCAAAGTGAGACAGAGGGTTACCTGTTCGCCTTCACGTGTTCCGCGATCAGGCTGGACACGAGTTCGGGGCGTTCGACCGGAAGCAGGTGAGCGCCGGGTTCCATGATCACGTGGCGGGCGTTGGGGATCTTGCGTACCAGACCCGCCATGACTTCGGGGGTGGTCGACTGGTCGTCTACGCCTCCGAGGACCAGCGTCGGGGACGCGATCGCGCTGAGCAGGTCACTGCCATCCCATTCGGCGAGGGCCTCGGCGCATGCGGCGTATCCTTCCCGATCGGTACGGCGCACCATCTGGCCCAGACACCGCAGCAGTGCCGGATCTTTTTGCGCGCGTTCGTATGTGATCCAGCGGCCAGCCAGACCGCTGATCAAGCCATCGGTGCCAGAGGTTCGCACCGTCGCTGCACGCTCGGTCCAGGCCTCACGTGTGCCGAACCGTGATGAAGTCGACAAAAGGGTCAATGACGCCACCCGATCGGGCGATGTCGCCGCTATATGTTGTGCGACTGCCCCGCCGAGGGAAAGCCCTGCCAGCTCGACCATGTGCGCACCCAAGGCATCGAGGGTGTGCAGCACATCGTCGGCAAGCTCCGCGATCGTGTAGGGCCCGGTAGGAGCGACGGAGTCGCCGTGACCACGTAGGTCGACCGTGACAGTGTTCAGACCGTGGTCGAGCAACGCAGCGACGGTGTCGGCCCAGATGCTGCGATCGCTCCCGAGAGCACCGAGGAACACAATCGGACACTGATCCATGGTGCGCTCGGACGTGGTGTGGGCGAGACCGTAGGCCACGGGTTTGCTCCTCTTTGTCTTCGTCGGGCCGCTGTCAGCGTCGCGCTTCAGCGGCTCTTTTGTCTTCGGCTTCGGCGCACAGGTCGAAAAGGGGGTATTCCGGCGTCCACCGCACGTCGATGCTGTCCTCGCTTTCGCGGAGTCGTTCGATCGATGTGGGACCGTCGGGATTCAAGTAATCGACGATGCGCTCGAAGCCTCCCGGTGCGATCACACCGATTTGTTTGCTGTTCGGAGCCGCGAAAGCCCAGGCATGAATCCAGTTTCGCGGGAGCATTCCGAACTCCCCTGCATGGATATCTCGGGTGATGCGCGTGC
Source organism: Rhodococcus sp. LB1 (assembly GCF_001583455.1). Taxonomy (NCBI): domain Bacteria; kingdom Bacillati; phylum Actinomycetota; class Actinomycetes; order Mycobacteriales; family Nocardiaceae; genus Rhodococcus; species Rhodococcus sp. LB1. The sequence goes on from NZ_LTCZ01000405.1 coordinate 102,147, forward strand.
CGTTCTGGTCGTCGAGCCACACTCGTACGATGCCGGATAACACATACAGCGCTTCAGTGGTCTTCCGGTGAAAGTGCGGCATGGTCGGCTCGTTCTCGTCACCGGTCGACAGGATCACCGACAGGTCTTCGTGAGTGTCGACCGCCCGCGTCAGCAGGGTCCGCCACCCAGTATTGGCGCGCGAATGCTCACCCTGGCCCTCACCGAGAACATAAGCCCTGCCCAGGCCGAGGTCGTCCAAGGACACCTGGCCGGACTCCCAGTTGTACTTCATGCTGCACCTTTCGAAGTGGACGTTCCGGCTCGAGATTGCAAGGCGCTCAGGCGCGCGTCGATCTCAGTGGAACTCGAGACGAACTGCTGTCAGGCCCTCGACGCGCACATCGACAGTCCGCTGACGCCGCACGGTGCGCGGACACTCGGTCAGACGGGATGTCCGCGCGGCGCCTCAACATCGCAGAACCGCGAACCCTGCGAGTAATGAATAGCAAGCGTCTGCGGCCGAAGACCAGCAGCCGGTTCCGCTGGATGGATCGACCCAGGTCGCCACCCAACCTCGATTTCGGTCGCAGCCGGTGTGGGCTCGCTCTGAATTGTCAGCCGGAGACGGTTGTTCACTTGTCACTTCCACTCGGTACCTCGATGTCGATAGAATTGACCGCCGAAGGATCGGCGCTGTTCCACTCACTGGTAAGCACCTGTTGGTTCGATCGACACACTCCGTGTCTACTGATCGCGACCGCTCATTACGCCGGCTCCGTCCTCACACACTGTAGGACGCGACGTGTGCCGACACTGCCCGCGGTCGTCGAGACAGTCGGTTCCCCCGCACCGCCCGTCTGCAGCTCGCCGAGACCCACCACCCGGAAGGCAAATCGTGTCAGAAAACAAGCCAGGCCCCACCACAGGTCTTGCTCGCCCGACGTCGGCCGATGATGTCCGTCGCACCGTTGAAAACAGCGCGGCCGCTGCAGGCCCCTGGGCCGCCACTTCTCTGTCCGAACGCGCCCACGCCCTCCGGACGGTCGCGGCCGAACTCGACGCGTCCGCTGAGGTGTTGGTGCCCGTGGCCATGGCCGACACGAACCTTCCGGAACAGCGGTTGCGGGGTGAGCTGAAACGCACGACGTTCCAACTGCGCCAGTTCGCATCGGTCCTCGATGACGGAGGGTTTCTCGGGGTCCGAGTGGATCACGCCGACCCAGACTGGCCTATGGGCGTGCCGCGGCCGGACCTGCGTCGAATGCTGGTCCCTGTCGGTCCGGTGGTGGTTTTTGCGGCCAGCAACTTTCCGTTCGCCTTTTCGGTTGCAGGCGGAGACACCGCAGCTGCGTTGGCGGCTGGTTGTCCTGTGATCTTGAAAGCCCATTCTGGGCACCTGCCGCTCGCGGAAGCCACAGCAGCAGTCGTGATTTCGGCACTGACGAACGCGGGTGCTCCCGATGGGGTCTTCACCGCGATCAGTGGGGTCGAAGCGGGCAAGCTCGCCTTACAGGATCCTTTGGTCAAAGCGGGTGCCTTCACTGGTTCCATCGGCGCTGGACGCCTCCTGCTCGATATCGCGCAATCGAGGCCTCAACCAATTCCGTTCTTTGGCGAGCTCGGCAGCATCAACCCTGTATTCGTCACACAAGCAGCAGTCGATGAGAGGCTCGATACGATCCGAGACGAACTGATCGCGAGTTTCTCCGGAAGCTCGGGACAACTGTGCACCAAACCAGGAGTCGTGCTCGCTCCGGCGGGCAGCGGACTGATCGAAAGCCTTAAAGCCGCCGAGTTGCCGGGTGGTGCTCGTCTACTCAACGACCGAATCACCCAGGGATACGGGACATCGCTGGCGACTCTCCTCGATCTCGACTCCGTGCACTTGCTTGCAGGAGAGGGCGATCCCTCCGCCGGGGAACCGGCGCCGACGATCCTCATAACTTCCGCAGAACACGTCTTCGGTGGCGGGTCCGAAGTTTTCGAGGAGTGCTTCGGCCCCGCTACGGTTGTCGTCGAATACACCGACGATCGGGAAATGGTGGAGATCGCTCGCCTCCTTGATGGGCAGCTGACCGCGACCGTCCAGGGAACCGATGTGGACGACGTCACAGACCTTCTGACCGTTCTGACCGACAAAGCAGGGCGGATCCTGTGGAATGAATGGCCGACGGGTGTGGCGGTGACGCATGCACAGCAACACGGTGGCCCGTACCCTTCGTCCACGACCCACACCACGTCGGTCGGTACTGCTGCCATAGACCGTTTCATGCGTCCTGTTGCCTTCCAAGGCTTTTTAGACCGACTCCTGCCGCCGGCACTGCGCGACTCGAATCCGCTAGCCGTGCCCCGGATGGTCGACGGGGGACTCGAATCCAGGTAATTCGCCGGTGTGCCACCGCCGGCAGACAGACGTACAAGCCCACTTTCCACGATGTCATTAGGAGGAAGAACAGTGCCGAACTCGGACACTTCAGTCGACGGTGGTGAACTGGTCGCCAAGACCCTGCATTCCGCCGGGGTGACCAGGATCTTCGCTTTGCACGGCGGACACCTCGAGTCGTTCTACCGCGGTTGCGCACAGCATCAGTTGGAGTTGGTGGATTTCCGCCACGAGGCGTCGGCGGGTCACGCGGCAGAGGCCTACGCCCGAGTTACTGGCCAGATCGGCGTGTGTGCCATCACGGCCGGCCCGGGTTTCGCGAACGCACTTCCGGCGATTCTCAACGCGTTCGTCGATGCATCCCCGACGCTGTTCTTGATCGGCGCTCCACCACTGCGGGAGAAAGAGACCAACGAACTGCAAGGCGGTTTCGACCAACTCGCGATCGCCAGGTCGAGCGCGAAGTGGGCGGTGTCCATCACGAACGTCGAGCGCACTCCGGATCTGCTCGCTGCCGCGATTCGGCGAGCAACAACAGGTCGACGCGGTCCAGTCGTGGTCGAATTGCCCATCGATGTCCTCCATATGATCACTCCGGCCGACCGCGTCACTCAGCCCAGTGGTCTGTCGGTCCACCCCAGGCCGGCGCCGTCGCGACAGGAACTCGCCGACCTGCGCACCAAGCTGCTGGCCGCGAAACGTCCAGCAATCGTCGTCGGCGGAGACGCCCGCTTCAGTGACTGCGAAGCAATCCTCGCGAAATTTGCAGAGCGAGCGGGTATCCCGGTCTTCGCAAGCAAACGCGGTTTGGGGATCTTGCCGGACACTCATCCGTGCGATGCGCACGATGCTGCCAACCTCGGTTTGCTGGCGAGCAGCGGCTCGCCGCGACCGGATCTCGTGATTCTCGCCGGAACGCGGATGGGTCTGTTTCTCGGTGGCAGCGGATTCGGTGTTCTCCCCGAGGATGCTCAACTCGTCCAAATCTACAGTGACCCCGGCGAGATCGGCCGGATCCGAGACGTCGACCTCGCGATCTCAGCTGACGTCAGCGCCGTGTTGGAGTGCCTCGACGACGCGACTGCGGAAGACCAGTGGCCTGACTGGACCACATGGCGAGACCTCGCCGTCGATCAGAAGAACAAACGCGCGGAGGTCTTCCCCGACCCTGAATCAGCCGGAGGAATTCACCCGTTCCACGCGATGGCAGAAGTAGCCGCGGTTGCCGGCTCGGAAGCGGTCTACGCGATCGACGGCGGAGAAGCAGGACAGTGGGCCGTTCAGCATGCCCGCACCGACGGCCCCGGCCGGGTGATCACAACGGGCTACTTCGGCGGGCTCGGTGTCGGTCCCGGCTTTGCGATCGGCGCGCAGGTCGCCGCCCCCGACCGCCGCGTCGTGCTCGTTGCCGGCGACGGCAGCTTCGGGTTCCACCTCCAGGAACTGGACATCATGGTGCACAACGGATTTCCGATCGTCACGATCGTCCTGAACAACGAGATCTGGGGTATGTCGCTGCACGGCCAGGAGATCATGTACGGAAAGGGATACAACGTGATCTCGAAACTCGGCGGACGAAACTATGCCGAAATAGCGAGGGCGTTCGGTTGCCACGCGGAGCGCGTGACCAACTTCACCGAACTCCGGCCGGCCCTGCAACGCGCCTTCGACTCCGGCACGGCAGCATGCGTAGAGATCATGACGGACCCCGAAGTGGTCAGCCCGGGTCTGATTGCGATGCTCGGCGACGTCGACTCGGATACCCCCCACATCGTGGTCCCGTACTACGAGAACATCCCGCTCTGACGCTGTAGCCCATCCCCAACACTGTTCACCCAGACTCGACCACGATAAGGAATACCCATGAACTCCCCATCCCAGGGACACGCGCACCGCTTCACCGACAAGTTGGTCATGGTCACAGCTGCAGCGTCAGGAATCGGTCTAGCGTGTGTCCAGCGATTCCTCGACGAGGGAGCAACCGTGCTCGCTTCCGACCTCGACGAAGCTGCGCTCGAAGCCAGCTTCGCAGACACAGAACACCGCGACCGACTCGTCCTCGGCCGACTGGACGTTAGCAGCTACGATGCGGTCCAAAAATACGTCCAACAGATCTCGAACGACTGGGGGCGACTGGACATCTTGGTCAACAACGCCGGACTGGGGTCGTGGGGTGCTGTGGACAAACTCTCGGTCGAACGATGGCGTCAAGTGATCGCAGTCTCGCTCGACTCGGTGTTCTACACCTGTAAGGAAACCGTCCCGCTGCTCAAACGCGGTGGAGGGGCGATCGTTAATACCTCGTCGATCTCGGGGATGTTCGGCGACAACGGCTTTGCTGCCTACAACGCGGCCAAAGCGGGCGTGATCAACTTGACGCGTACTCTGGCCATCGATCACGCCCCCCACGGTGTGCGCGCCAATGTTGTATGCCCGGGTCTGACCGAGACACCACGGGTGACCTGGATGCAGCAGACCGAGGAAATTGCATCCGAGTACGACCGAAGGCTTCCGACCAAGCGGCCGGGGACGCCGCAGGAGATGGCGGCCGCGATCACGTTCCTGGCCAGCGATGATGCGTCGTACATCACGGGGGTCTGCCTACCTGTCGACGGCGGACTTACCGCCGCGACCGGACAACCTGCCTTTTTGAAACTTCTTCCCAACCGCGTCTGACCTGCACTAGACCAAAGTTACGGCTGTGGTGACGATTGAACCACCCAGTTGAGCGGGGGTTCGTCGGTTTCCCGTTGTGCTCGGTCTGGCTGCGCGAGGGTGATGGGGATGGTGGCGCCGAGGAGGTCGAAGGCCTGTCGTTGGGTGGGTGTGGCGGTGGCGAGGACGGGGACTGTCGGTCCGGTGGGGTCGGTGCCGTAGCGGATGTCGTTGCGGGTCAGCGTTGCCAGGTGATCGAGCAGGCAGCGGAACGAGCGGACGGGTCGACCGTCCTGGTCGGTGTGTCTGGATGCCTTGGCGGCTGCGGCTTGTGAGCGGGTGGCGGGGGCGACGGGGTCGGCCGGTTCGGGCCTGTCCTCGTCGGTGAAGGTCAGCGGCGCCCAGGCGCTGCGCAGGTGCCAGACCAGGTAGGCGGCGAGCATGCAGATCAACACGTGGGCGCGGACGCGGGTTTCGGTGCGGTGGTGCACCGGCCGCAGGTCCAGATCGATGCTCTTGATCGAGCGGAAGTCGCGTTCGACCGCCGCGAGGGACTTGTAGGTCCGCACCACGGTGCCGGCGTCCATCTGCTCGGCGGGCACGGTGGTGCGGACGATGTAGATGCCGTCGAGGGCGGCCTCGGCGTCGATCGCGGCCTGATCGCGGCGAAAGGTGAAGTGGCCGTCGCTGATGTCGCAGCGCAAGTGTTTGGCCATCTTGTGTCGGCCGATGACCTTGCCGACGCGCATCGCGATCGCGGCGGTGGCGACCAGCCGCCCGGCGGCCACCGCGGCGACGATCTTGTCCAGTGCGGCCTCGGTCGCGGCGAGCAGTGCGGCGCGGTTGCGGGCCCGCTCGTCGGCCAGGGCCGGGTTGCGGCAGGCGATCAGCCGTTCGCCGGGGTAGTCGGGGTGGGTGATCTCGGCCAGATTCACCTGGTCGAACAACGACAGCTGCAGCGGGCCGTCGTCGGCGGCCAGCGCCGCGATCTGCGGGGCGCGCAGCGCGGTGACCCACCCGATGCCGCCGGCCTCGCGCAGCGCCGCGATGCGCGCGGAGGTGATCATGCCGCGGTCGCCGACCATCACCATCTCGGTCAGCGCGAAGCTCTCGCGCACGGAGTCGACGATCGCGGTGAAGGCGGCGGGGTCGGCGGTGTTGCCCTCGAAGACCCGCACTGCGACCGGGCGACCGTCGGGGTCGGTGAGCAGCCCGTACTCGATCTGCGGCAGTCCCTTCTTGCCGTCGCGGGAGTAGCCACGCGCGGCCAGCGGGCAGTGCGAGCCGGTCATCCACGAGCTCGACAGGTCGAACAACGCCAGCCGGTCCGGGTTCGCATCCCCGGTGAGATGCCGTCGCGCCAGCGCCTTTTCGATGTCGTCCTGCTGTCCGGCGAGCCAATCCATGGCATGGTAGACCTCGTCGGTACCCGCGCCGGCCACCGACAGATCCGCGGCCAGGCTGGTATCGGTCCACCACCGGGTGGTGGCCAGTTTCGAACCCGGCCGGATCACCCGGGCCACGATCAGCGCCAACGCCAGATCCCGGCAGCGCCCGGCCGGGCCCAGCAGCGCCGGCAAGCCCAGCGCTCGGGCCTGGGCCATCACTGCCGCGACGTGACCGTGCGGCAATGACCGGGTCACCTCCAGCCCCGCGCCCGCCGCGACCAGCGGGGCGCCGGCCAGGCTCGCGCGCACCGCCTCGATCGCCGCCTCCGGCAGCGCCGAAAGGTTGGCCAGCGTCTCGTGTTTGACCTTCCCCCCGTCGCGGTAGGTGCGTCGCAGCAGGTACGACACCGACTCACGCGGCCCCGACCGGGTGGTGTACTTCTTCGAGACCTTGGCTACATGCATCGCACCGGAGCGACTCGACATACCCGAAACCATACCCCGGTATCCGGCACTAGCCCGGCATCGACACACGTAATTCTTGGCTACATTTCCGTACCCCGCACAGCAGGTTATCGCAGGTCATGCCCTGAGAGCGTCGTCAGCACGCCGTAACTTCGGACTAGATTAGTGCAGGTCGCTCGTCCGCGGCCAGACGGTCGAACGAGCTACCGGCCGCGACGAAGATGCCGCCGGTCCCCAGAAGGGAACTCGGCGGCATTCTTCAGCTATGTCTCCTCAATGACATGGTTGGTCACAGTGCCGATCGACGAAATCGTCACGGAGACAACATCTCCCGGCTCCAACCATTGGTCGTTGCTGCAGTCTGCGAACGAACCGGCAGGTGTTCCGGTGAAGATCACGTCCCCCGGCGCGAGCGGGATGAAGGTCGTGATGTGCTCGATCAAGGCAGGTACATCGTGAATGAGTACCGACGTCGGCGAATCCTGCATGACGTGCCCGTTGAGGGTCGTGGTGATACGAAGGTCCGCCGGGTCCGGGACCTCGTCAGCGGTCACCATCCACGGACCGAGACTACCGCTGTGGAAAAAGTTCTTTCCTGCAGTCGGGGTGGGTGACTGACGCTGCCAGTCGCGAACACTGCCGTCTTGACCGACCGCATAGCCCGCGACGACGCCGAGCGCATTCTCCCGCGACACAGCGCGACAGTGCTTGCCGATGATGACGGCGAGTTCGCCTTCGAAGTCGAGCCACGACGACACCCGAGGACGCACGATCGGCTGGAGATGGCCGGTGAGGGAGGACCACACCTTCAGGAACAGCGCCGGCATGGTCTCACGTGTCGACACAGCAGTCCCGGTCCGCTCAGCGACCAACTGTGCGTGGTCGCTGTAGTTGACCCCGACGCAGATCACTGCCCGCGATCCCAGCGACGGTGGAAGCAGTATGACATCCGCCAGCTGGATTCGCTTTCCGTCGTTCGGGACCGGATCGCCTTTCCCCCACCGGTCGAGAAACGCCGCCATCGTGCACCCCTGAGGTGGTCCCACCCAATCGGTGAAGTCGATGATGCTGTCTCCGTCGACCATCCCGATCCCGGGCCGGCCGCCGTCTTGCTCGAACAATGCAACTTTCACCAATTCCACTTCCCATCTGGATTCGCATAGCGCCCGCTCGCTGTGCACGAACGAGGTCGAGAACACGCAACCAGCGCGTGGGTGCGATCGAAAGAGATCGGTCCCATCCGGTGGAACGAAGCATGTCCTCGACGACGGCCGCGCTGGAGGACCGCAACTGGTCGTGCCGCGTACGAATGGCGCCGGCCGCCGCCTCTCGCACGGCACTGATAGGTTCCCTGACGCACGTTCAGCATCGAGTGTGCGCCGCGCCGTCGCCGAGACGGGAATTTGTTGGGTCCAAACGAGTTGGCGGGATCGGCAAGTCAGTTTTCGTTCGGGCGTCGGAGTGCGGCTTCATCGCGGGTGAAACGTCGCCCAATTCAGCAACGTTCGCCGCATGCTGCACGGTGCGGTCAGTTCGCGCGCTTGCCAGGTCCTCGTCGATGACCAGTTCAGGGTCTTCAGTGCGACCACAAAAAGATCGATGCAACAGGTAGACAAGGCATCCCGAAGCCAGCATCACTACTCCGTACAACTGAAACGCCCGCCCCGGGGATCCGCCTGCTGCGAACCAGTACCCCATCAGCACCGGTACGGCGATCGAGAACGCTCGACCGACGCCCATCATCATTCCCACCGCTGCGCCGCGGTTGGCCGCAGGGTAGACGTGTGGGGTGATCGCGTAGTACGCCACTGTCCCTCCAACGGTGGTCAAGCCCACCAGCACTGCGACTGCCAATCCGAAGCTCGTCGCGTAGGTCGTGGCGAACGCTACGTAGACCGGCAAGCCGATTACCAGCAACCCCGCGGTGACGAGACGCGGACTGACTTTTCTCGACAGGGCAGCGAAGGCAAGCGTTCCGCAAATGCCGCCCAATCCGATGAGAACACCGGCAAACCTCCCGTCTGCCGCGTTGCCGGTGGCGTTCGCGATCATCGTCGGCGTCCACGAGTTGGCAAAATAGAAGGCTGCGATGAGCAGGACGTAACCGGACCACAAGAACGCCGTGCGTCTGAGCAGGGTGCCTGTGAACACTGTTCTCAAGGCGCCGAACTCAGCGGCCCGACCCCGCCTCTCGGGCAAGCGGTCACCGGTAGCCAAACCGAACCTTCGTCCGATCTTCTGATAGGTGCGTAGGGCATGCCCCGGGCGCGCCTCGATCAGGTAGTCGACCGACTCCGGAAGCATCAAATATGCCACCACAGCAGCGAGGGCCGAGAGCAGCCCGGTTGCGACGAACGGCCCGTGCCAATCCCACGTGTCTATCAGCCACCCAGTTGCCAAACCCCCGATCAGACCCCCGGCCGGCAGGCCGATTCCGTAAATTCCCATGACGGTCCCGCGTCGGTGGTCGGGCGCATATTCGGATACCAGGCAGCTCAGGCTGGGCACAATTGCCCCCACCCAGAGCCCGGCGAAGGTGCGCGCAGCCAGGAGAGTGGGGACATCTGTCGCCAATCCGGTGAGGACCATACCGACGGCACCGAGCACGAGGCAGATAATGATGTGAGGACGGCGGCCGATCCTGTCGGCCAACGGACTCAGGAAGATCGCCCCCAGGGCCGCCCCCAGCAATCCGGCACTGAGTACGTATCCGATTGTGGCGGTGTCCAAACTCCAGACTTGCGCCAACGTTGGCGCGACGAAAGCCATTACGGAATTCTCGTAACCGTCGATGGCGGCGATGATGGTGCAGAGAAACACAATTGCCCACCGGCGGCGATCCATCGGTGTGGCCCGCATCTGTTCTCGAAGGTCGACGTCAGTCTGCATGGTGGCCTTTCGGTCATCTCGGCGCACGGTGATGTGCCGGCACGAGGAGGCGGGAGAAAAGGATCCAGGGGTGCGCTCAGTGCTCGACCTAGGTGTTCGTCCACCCACCATCCGGTCAGGTCAACGCGGGCACGTCACGAGTTGCATCCAAGGCGGTCGACGGCCGACGCTATCGCAGCGTAGCAAGGTTGCTCGTGACACCGCTCACAGTAGGCCGTGAATCCGCAGGGCGCCGACCTCCTGGTCCCACTGCGTGGAACCATTCAGTCCAGCGGCACGAGATTCAAGCAGATGGTTGCGTCCATGAAGATG
>NZ_LTCZ01000406.1:0-46619 GCF_001583455.1 Rhodococcus sp. LB1
GACGCGATGACCCGGGTCATCGACGGCGGCTGCACCTTCTCACGAGCCGCGAGATTGCCCGGCGTCATGGCGCCGTCGCGGGCAAGGGTGGCCAGAGCCGACAGCTGGGTCAGCGATACCTGGGCGTCGACGCGGCGCCCACGCAGGTGACGCGTGAGGCGCACGACAGCCAGGGAGAGGTCGCTGGCGAGTGCTCGCGTATCCGTGGTCACGGGAATGACAATACGGGACCGATCGGCCGCCGTTTACGTTACTGCGTCGGTGATCGGACCGACCGCGAAGTAGGCCACGAAGAGAAGCGCCACCACCCACATCAACGGGTGAATCTTCTTGATACCACCGCTCGCAGCATTGAGCACGACCCACGACACGAATCCGACGCCGATGCCGTTGGCGATCGAGTACGTGAACGGCATGACGGCGATGGTGAGGAACGCGGGCAGCGCGATCGAGAACTGGGTGAAATCGATGTCGCGGACCTGACCGATCATCATCGCGCCCACCACGACCAGCGCCGGGGCGGCGGCCTCGATCGGCACCACCGAATACAGCGGGGTCAGGAACATCGCGGCCAGGAACAGTAGTCCCGTCACCACATTCGCGAGTCCGGTGCGGGCGCCCTCGGCGATACCCGAAGCGGATTCCACGAACACCGTGTTGGACGACGCCGACGCGCCGCCACCGACGATGGCGCCGGTGCCCTCGACGACCAGGGCCCGTCCGATGTTGGGCAGGTTGCCGTCCTCATCGGTGAGGCCCGCCTCCTTGCCGAGCCCGGTCATCGTGCCCATGGCGTCGAAGAAGTTGGCGAGCACCAGCGTGAACACCAGCAGGCTGGCCGCGAGTACGCCGATGCGGGTGAACGCGCCGAAGATGCTGACGTCGCCGACGAGGCTGAGATCCGGAAGTTCCGCCAGCACATCGGGTGCGGCCGGGACACTGAGGTTCCAGCCGTGGGGGTTCACGCCCAGCGACGGTCCGACGCCGGCGACGGCCTCGATGATCGCGGCCAGCACGGTGGTGACGACGATGCCGATCAGCAGACCGCCGCGCACCTTGCGCACCACCAGGACACCCATCAGCAGCACACCGAACACGAACGTCACGGTCGGCCAGGAGGAGATCGATCCGTTGATGCCCAGGCCGACGGGGACGGTGGTGCCGGCGGCGTCCGGGATGCGCCGCACGAAACCGGCGTCGACGAGACCGATGAACGCAATGAACATGCCGATACCGGCGGCGATGGCGGATTTGAGCTCGGCCGGAATGGCATTGAACACGGCCGTCCGGAATCCGGTGAGCGCCAACACGACGATGATGACACCGTCGATCACCACGAGGCCCATCGCCTCGGGCCAGGTGACCTGCGGTGCGATGGTGACGGCGAGAAGACTGTTGATGCCGAGGCCCGCCGCGATCGCGAAGGGATAGTTCGCGACGACCCCGAACACGATGCTCATCAGTCCCGCCACCAGGGCCGTGACCGCGGCCACCTGGTTGACGGGGAGGATGTTGCCGAGGACGTCGGTCTTCGCGACGGCGTCGTCGGCGGAGAAGCTACCGAGGATGAGCGGGTTCAGCACCACGATGTATGCCATCGCGACGAACGTCACCACTCCGCCGCGGATCTCCGCGCCTACCGTCGAACCACGCTCGGTGATCTTGAAGTAGTTGTCGAGCAGTTTCGGAGCAGCACCCATTGTTCAGTCCCCATCGCCAGAAGTCGCGCGTCGCCCTTGGAGATTAGGGCACCACGGCGAGGGTAGCGTTCATTCGGTGAACGAATCCGCAGATCGCCCACCCCTCACTCAGCGCCTCGCCGACCCGCGACCTGCGCTGATACTGGGAACGCTGGCGTGGGCGGTCGCGGCCGTCGTGGTGATCGTCACGGGCGACCGGTGGTCGGATGCGCTTCCGACGTGTATAGCGGGGGTCGTCGTCGGATTCCTCGGCTACGGATTGTTCGCGTTGCAGCGGCGGGCGGCCCGGCGCGGCAGCCGCGGGGCACAGCAGGGACTGCTCTAGTGATGCAGCAGGGACTGCTCTAGATCTCGCTGGGGGTCAGGGCGCGGCGGGGCCGGGTGCGGGTCAGCAGGATCCAGAACGCCGCCCACAGCGCGCCGAACGCCCACCCGGCGAGGACGTCGGTCGTCCAGTGCGCGGCGAGGTAGACGCGCGACAGCCCCACCGCCAGCGTGTACAGCACCAGCAGGACGACCAGCGCGATCCGGACGTACCCCACCAGCACGACCCGGAGGGTCACGGCGACGAGAACGCTCGCGAGGATCGCGGTCATCATCGCGTGACCGGACGGGAACGAGAACGTCGAGATCTCCACCAGCCGATCCGGCAGTGGCGGGCGCTGCCGCTCGAACAGATTCTTGAGCGTGGTCATCACGGCCAGACCCGACAGCATCGCGCCGGCCACGAGGACGGCTTCGCGCCGACGGTCCCGGAGCAGGAGGGCGATCGTCAGGACGGTGGACACGATCCAGGCCGCGACGGTTCCGCCGCTGTGCGTGACGACGGTGACGACGTCGATCAACCACGGTGTGCGGTCCCCGACGGCACTGTCGAGAACGCTCTGGTCAAACGACACCGGCGGCGCCCCACGTGCCTTCGGCCCACGACTCGGAGCAATGGGTGGTCCCCTGCTCGTCCACCCACCACGGGACCGCGATCTCGGTGTCGACCGCGCCCGTGAGCTTCACCGTGAGCCGGGGATGGACGACGACGGGACCGTGCGGCAGGTCGCGGCCGAGTGCGGCGAAGGCGAGCACCGCGGCGGGTTCGCGTTCCCACGAGGATTCGCGGCCGGAACCGGTGACGGTGCCGCGGATGGCCGCGGACGCGAGGGGGAGGTCCAGCAGATCGGCGAGAGCCTCGGCGGTGTCCAGGCTCCCGACCACCAGTCGCTCGCGCGGCACCGCGGCGGCCAGCCACGGTGCGTCCAGCACCAGGGCGTCGCCGGGGTCGACGAGTGCGCCCGTCAGGCCGCGCACGTGTTCGGGCAGGTGAAGTTCCTCGAGGTCGAGAAGATGTGCGGCCGCGGCGGCCGCGAGCAGGCTGTGCGCCCGCGCGATCACCGCCGGGCTCGGTTCGCGGTCCGGATCGGCCAGTCGATCCAGGAGGAGCTGCGCGAGTTCGGGGGAGTCGACCGTCGACGGCGCCAGGGCCGCCGCGAACACGGCGGATTCCGGGTGCTCGACGGGGTCGAGCAGTCCGGCGAACGTCTCGTCGGTGGGGTCGCGGAGCAGACCGAGCACCTGACCGTCCAACTCTGCGTTGTGACGCAGCCACCAGGCCGTGTACCCGGCGCGGTCGGCGAGCAGCGGACGCGTCGACGGGTCCCGGGCGAGCATCGTCAGCGCCTGCGGCCAGCGGTCCTCGTCCACCAGGTCCAGGTCGCGCACCGCCCCGATCTCGTCGGGGTCGTCGTCGAGCGTGTCCCACCAGCGGTCCTCGTCGTCGAGGTCGTGATCGGGGCCGGTGGGGAGTTCGGTGCGCAGCACGGTGAAACCCCAGCCGACACCCACGGCGCGGAGGGCGTCCTCCCCCACCCGCTCGGCGAACGCGGCGTCCACGCACGTGAACGGTGAGTCGTCCACCAGGACGTCGGCGAGAGGCGCACCGGGCAACAGCAATTCGTCCGCACCGCGCAACTCCCCGTCGACGTCCGGGAGGGGCAGCTGGCCGAGCCACGACGGCAGGGTGCCGGGGTCGACGCGCCCGGCGAGCGCGAGCACCGCGGTCGACAGTTCTTCTGCCGCCGCGTCGTCGGGGTCGAGATCCTCGATCTCGGCCCGCAACGCGGGATCCGAGAGCAGGTCGACGGCCGTGGCGGTCTTCGCGCCGAGCCGCGACAGCAGCGGGTGCGCGGCATCCGGGTGGACGAGCCGCGTCCAGTCGACCCCCAGGACGCCGTCGATGTCGTGACCCAGCAACACCGTTCGCGGACCGGTCACCGTGCGGCCGTCGGACAGCGGAACCGGGATCGACGCCAGTTCCTCCGCCGCGAGGGCGTCGACGGCCAGCGGTTCGAGCGCCGCGTACAGGCGCTGCCACCAGGACGGTGTCCGCTCGATGCCACTGAGAAGTTCGGTGAGGCGGGCCAGGCCGAGGCGGTGGGCGTCGACGGCGGCCAGCGCGGGCGCCCAGCGTGGCCCGGACAGATCCGGGACGACGAGCCCGTCGACGATCTCGGTGAGGAGTTCGGCGAGTTCCTCGGTGAGCCCGGGGACCACCGACGCCCGAACGGGGGCCTTGTTCGTGCCGCCGACGGTCGGCAGCCAGGGCTGCTCCCGGAGTTCGGTGACGAGATGGTCCCGCAACGCCGAGTCCACCTCGCTGCGTGCGAACGCGGGAGCGGGAACCAGCGACAGTCGCTGCTCGGGTGGCACCGCGGCCACGAACTCGGCGTATCCGGACGCCAACTCGGCGGTCGACGCGCCGGGCAGTATGCGCCTGCGGTCGGGTTGCATGGCGATGTCCGCGACGAGGATCGCGGGTATCGACAGTTCCTCGTCCGACCGTGTGGGGGCGCGAAGGACGTCCTCCGTCACGGGTGAGACGACGCCGTCGCGAACCGGGACGAGCCAGCGTGCGCGCCCGGACTCGTACTGCCACCAGCGGTCGTCGCCGATCGCGACCTCGGTCAACCCGGAATCGAGTGGTCGTTCGCGCCGACGGAACTGCTTGTCGCCCACGGTGATCGAGACGAGTGCCGGGAGTTCGAGCAGGAGGTCGGGTGCCTCGCGGGCCATGTAGGCGAGCAGCGACTCGCCGTCCACGTCCTCGCGCAGCGTCAACACGACTTCCGACGCCGCGCCTGCGGCCGGCCGGTTCTCCGTCGGCCACGCCAGCCGCAGGGCGGGCACGTCCGCTCCCGGGTCCGCACCGTCGAGTTCCCGGAGTTCCGACCTCGTCCGTTCCCCGGAGAACAGCACAGAACCGGACGTCGACCGCAGTTCGACCTCGTCGCTCACCGACAGCACCGCAGTGAAACCGACGCCGTAGCGGCCGACGGTCGTCCCGGACTTGTTCGACGCGCGCAACGCGACGAGCGCCTGGACTCCCGGCTCGTCCAGCGGGGTGCCCGTGTTGGACACGCTCAGGACGCGTCCGTCGAGTTGCACGGACAGCTCACCGGGCACTTCGGCTCGGGCGGCGGCGTCGGCCGCGTTCTGCGCCAGCTCGGTGAGGAGCCGGTCGCGGTAGCCGGCGCGCGCCAGATCGGATTCGGCCGCCGCATCCTCCCGCAGACGGGTCGGGGACGTTCGCCACGCCAGAAGCGTCGAATCCCTCAGGGCGGCGGTGCCGAAAGGATCGGCTAGCTGGTCGATGCGGATTCCTCGGCCTCGGTGACCTCGGCAGCAGCTTCGGGCTCGGGCCGCGACTCGGATTCGGCCTCGGTCTCCGTGTCGGCGACGGCCCGCTCGACGACCTCGACGGCGCCGTCGTCGTAGGCGTCGAATTGAGGCGAACCGGCACCCGAAGGCAGCAGGGTGTCGGAGTGGGCGCCGCAACCGTAGGTGGCGTCGACTACGTGCCCGTCGGCGGCCATCTCGTTGCCGCACACCCCGAACGACGCGTGCAGCGAACCGGCGAGCGGGAGGTAGAAGCCGCACAGCCCGCACGTCGACGGCGCGGCCTTGGCCATCTCGGAATCGGGGCCGTAGTCGCCGTCGTGCCAGCGTTCGGCAGCATCGACGCGACCCTCGAGGCTCATCACCTGCTTGCGACCCAGGCCGAGTTCGAGAGCGACCTCGTCGATCTCGGGGTCACCCGTCGCCACATAGCCGGGGACGAGGCGGGGGTCACCGGCCGGCGGTGCCAGCAGATCGCCCGCGGACAGGTCGCCGGGGCGAATGCGCTGGTCCCACGGAATCCACTCGGGTGCGATCAGCGCATCGGGTCCGGGGAGGAGGGCGAGTTCGCTGACGGTGGCATGGTCCGCTTCGGGATCGGCAGCCACCACCACCGCCCACTGCCAGCCCCGGTATCCCGGAAGATCCGCAACGAAGCGGTGAGTCGCGGCGCACGCGTCCTCGGACGTGACGCCCAGGTAGTCGCCGACTCCCCCTTCCTGCAGTTCGACCAAGGCGGTTCGGGCGAGCTCGACGGCGTCGGTCAGTACGGGACGCGCCACTGCGCGCTCGTCGGAAGAAGCAACACTCACACCACCAGTTTGCCGCACCACCGCAAGTGCGTGCCCACCTGGGCTGTCATGCTGGTCCGATGACCGGCCGGAGGCACCTCGTCCCAGCCCTGCTCGCGGTGGCGTGGATGGTCACCGCGTGCTCCCCGCAGAGTCCCGTGGCGGCGGGCGCGTCCGACGCGGACCTTCACGTGGAGATCGTCCGCACCCTCGACCACGACCCGAATGCGTTCACCCAGGGACTCGAGATCGACGGCCCCGAGTTGCTCGAGGGCACCGGCCGCCCCGGCGAGTCCTGGGTGCAGGCCACCGACCTCGACAGCGGCACCGTCCGGGCGCGCGCGGAATTGCCGTCTCCCCTGTTCGGCGAGGGCATCACGGTGAGCGGCGACACGATCTGGCAGCTGACGTGGCGTGACGGGGTGGCCGTCGCCCGGGATCGCGCGACACTCGCCGAACAGCGGCGAGTCCCGTTCGACGGCGAAGGGTGGGGCATCTGCGCGTTGCCCGACGCCCTCGTCACCAGTGACGGCTCACCCACCCTCACGTTCCGCGACCCGGTCACGTTCGAACCCCGGCGCACCGTGCAGGCGGCGCAGGACGGAAGCCCGCTGTCCCGCCTCAACGAACTCGAATGCGCGGACGACGGCGCGATCTACGCGAACGTCTGGACCACCGACACCCTCGTCCGCATCGATCCCTCGGACGGGCGGGTCACCGCGGAGGTCGACGCCTCGGCCCTGCGCGACGCGCTTCCGCCGGGCCCGCGGGACGTCGACGTCCTCAACGGCATCGCCCAGATCCCGGGAACGGACCGCTTCCTCGTCACCGGAAAGTACTGGCCGCGCATGTTCGAGGTGCGGTTCGTTCCCTGACAGGCCGATCTGACCAGCATTGGCCGGGGTTGCTGTGGTCGCATGTCTCCCGACTAGGACAGAATTAGGGAGTGACCGGACCGCGCGAACCCTACGAGCCTGACGGCGGTCGGGCTCCTGACGAGAATTCCGGGCCCCCCGTTCATCCCGGCTACGACAAATACCCGCCGGCCGCACGCTCGGGAGGTCGACGCACACCGCTCCCACCCCTCCATCCGGTCGGCGGCGGGCAGCGTCCCCGTTCCGACGAGGAACGGGCGGACGCCCCCAAGGCGCCGCCGATGCCGCGCAAACTCACCGTCACCCGGGTCGCGGCGATGCGCAGCCGGGAACTCACCAACAAGGGCATCGCGACGTTCCATCGCGCGGCCAAGGCGGACGGTGCGGACAAGTCGGGGCTGACCGCGCTCACCTACGCGGTGATGGCCAACAACGCGACCGACGCGGCCATCGCCGTCGCACTGGCGAACACACTTTTCTTCTCGGCCGCGACAGGCGAGGACAAGACGAAGGTCGCGCTGTACCTCCTGATCACCATCGCCCCGTTCGCCGTCATCGCTCCGCTGATCGGTCCGATGCTCGACCGGCTTCAGCACGGCCGTCGCGTCGCACTGGCCACGTCGTTCGGCCTCCGGACGATCCTGGCGATCGTCCTCGTCTTCAACTTCGACAGCTGGGTGCTGTATCCGGCCGCGCTCGGAATGATGGTGCTCAGCAAGTCCTTCTCGGTGCTCAAGAGTGCGGTCACACCACGTGTGCTGCCACCGGAGATCGACCTGGTGCGGGTCAACTCCCGGCTCACCGTGTTCGGACTTCTCGGCGGAACCATCGGTGCCGGCGCCCTCGCGGGTGGTCTCGCCATGGCCACCGGGTCCGTCGGCGCGCTGTGGCTGGCGGCGGTCATCACCGCCCTCGGCGCGTACCTCAGCATGCGGATCCCGTCGTGGGTGGAGGTCACCGAGGGCGAGGTCCCCGCCACCCTCACGTACCACGGCGACGAGCACCCGACCGAGGTGCTGGGACGCACCCGCGTGCTGCAGCCCGAGGCCGCGGCCACCGCAAAATCCGGTAAACGCAGGCAACCGCTGGGCCGCGCGGTCATCACCGGGTTGTGGGGCAACAGCACCATCCGCGTGCTCACCGGGTTCCTCACGCTGTACATCGCGTTCGTCGCGAAGTCGAAGACCGACCACGAGCCGCTGGTGCAGGCCGCGATGCTCGGTCTGGTCGGCGCCGCCGCCGGCATCGGCAACTTCGCCGGCAACGCCGCGGGCGCCCGGATCAAACTCGGCCGCCCCGCCCTGATCGTGCTGCGCTGCACGGGTGCCGTGTGGATCATCGCCGTCCTCGCCGCGATCACCGACAACCTGCTCACCGCCGCCCTCGCCACCCTCGTCGCGTCGGCGGCCAGCGCCCTCGCCAAGGTGTCGCTGGACGCGTCGCTGCAGCACGACCTGCCCGAGGAGTCCATCGCGTCCGGATTCGGCAGATCCGAGACGGTTCTGCAGCTGAGCTGGGTCGTGGGCGGCGCGCTGGGCGTACTGCTGCCCACCGAGTACTGGATCGGGTTCTCGGTCGT
This sequence comes from Rhodococcus sp. LB1, assembly GCF_001583455.1. NCBI lineage: Bacteria > Bacillati > Actinomycetota > Actinomycetes > Mycobacteriales > Nocardiaceae > Rhodococcus > Rhodococcus sp. LB1. The sequence goes on from NZ_LTCZ01000406.1 coordinate 8,612, forward strand.
GTCCGCCGTCATGACCATCGGGCTCGTCCAGACCGTCCTCACCTACCGCGGCAGCACCCTTCTGCCCGGACTCGGCGGAAAACGCCCCGACCTGGCCGAACAAGAAGTGACCGAGCCCCACTCGACCCACCGGGCCGACCGATCGACAGGAAATGTGACGTAAGTGAGAATGCAGGCGCGAACCAAGAAGATCCTGGCACTGATCGTGGTGGGCCTGATGGTGGTCCTGGTGGCCTTCGTCGGAGTCATGTACGCGCTCATCCGCAATTCCTCGCCCCGCCTGCCCGAGATCACCGCCTTCGCGCACAACCGGGCCGAGCAGATCCCCCCGCTGGCGTACTGCAACCTGTATCTCGAGGACTGCACGACCGGCGACCTCGCCGAACTCGACGTGCCCCCCGGCTCCTCGCTGCAGCTGTCGCTGCCGCAGGAGATCGTCGATGCACCGTGGCGCATGCTCGTCGTGTACCAGGACGCATCGGGGCAGGTCGTCGTCCAGCAACAGGCTCACCGTGCCGGTGAGACCCGCGCCGTGACCGTGCCGTCGTCGGAGGACCTGCAGCTGGCAGGCGTCGAGATCCAGTTGCCGTCCGCCGTCATCGACGAGCAGGGGCTCACGCAGGCGCGGGCCGCCTGGTCGATCAAGACCGCCTAGCACGACACACGAAGAAGGCCCCTGCGTCGAAGCGCAGGGGCCTTTTCGTCGTCCGTCGAATCAGCTGTCGAGCTCGCGCGCGACGGCGCGGACCACCTCGGAGATGCGCTGGGCCGTCTTGCGGTCCGGGTACTTGCCCTTGCGGAGGTCGGGCTGGACCTTCGCCTCGAGCAGCGTGATCATGTCCTCGACCATGCCGTGGAGTTCGTCCGGCGTGTGCTTCTTGGCGGACGGCTCCTTGCGCGCGGCGTTCTGACGCAGCGACGGCGCCGGGTCGAGCACCTTGAGGCTCAGAGCCTGGGGTCCGCGTCGACCGGCGGCCATGCCGAACTCGACGCGCTGGCCGGCCTTGAGGCCGTCGACGCCCTCGGGAAGAGCGGACGAACGCACATAGACGTCCTCCCCCTCCTCCTGCGACAGAAAGCCGAAGCCCTTTTCGACGTCGTACCACTTCACCTTGCCGGTCGGCACCGCGTTCACCCGCTCATCACTTGGAGTGCAGTTGGTTGCACTTGGTATGCAAAACAGCGCGCCCCACCTCTGGTGCGGGACGCGCAGTGCCCACAGTCTACCTTGCAGAGACCCCCTCCGGCATCCGGGTTTCCAGGCACTATCGTTGCTGGTGTGGCCCACGAACCGACTCCTTCGAGCACTCCTCAGACACCCCGGAGGGGCGACGGACTGCTGCGCGTCGCACTCGCCCTCTTCGCGATCGGCTTCGTCGCGATCGTGGCGATCTTCCTGACCCCGGTGCTCTCCGATTCCGAACCGGGCCTCGTTCTCTATCTCATCGCCCTCGCGTGCCCGATCGGCTTCCTTCTCGGAATCGTCGCGGCACTGAGGCAGGGCAGACGCTCGCGCTGACACACCCGACCACCGACCGATGGGACGATCATGAGAATTCTGCTCAACATCATCTGGCTGATCTTCGGCGGTCTGTGGCTGGCGCTGGGGTACTTCGTCGCCGGAATCCTCTGCTGCATCCTGATCATCACGATCCCGTTCGGCATCGCGTCGTTCCGGGTCGGCGTCTACGCACTGTGGCCGTTCGGCAAGACGGTGGTCGACAAGCCGACGGCCGGTGTGGCCTCGCTGATCGGCAACGTCATCTGGTTCGTCATCGCTGGTCTGTGGCTCGCGATCGGGCACGTCGTCACGGCAATCGCCATGGCGATCACGATCATCGGGATCCCGCTCGCGGTCGCGAATCTCAAGATGATCCCCATCTCGCTCATGCCTCTCGGCAAGGACATCGTCGACGCTCCCCAGTGATGTGAGCTTCCTCACATAACGGCCCGGTAACGGAAGGGCAACGGCTCGGCGATACGCACGTCTTGTCCCCACTAGCTGGGAAGAGTCCCTGCGCGCCCAATGAGGCCCCGCAACAGGCGAAGACACTCCGCGTTATCAAATGGTGACACTGCGGCCTCGGCCCGTTACCGTCGTCACCGGCCGAGGAAACATCGGCCACATCCGGCCCGCCGCGCCAAACCTCGTCCCGCGGGTACCGGAGTCCCGACGAAGCATTCCAGGGACGAGGACGGGGGACCCAAAGTCCTCCAGGGAACGCAAGTTCTCAGACGGACACCGGCCCGAATGTGCCTCGCACACTCGGATCTTGGGGTGAAGCCAGACCCTCTCCAGCCAGGAGAGGCGAGGCCGGGCGACCTCTCAGCCCGAACCCGACAGCTGACCTCGCAGGCGCGTGTGGAGAGGATCTCGACCACTATGAGCGGACGCCATCGCAAGCCCACCACCACCGGCCGCACCGTCGCCAAGGTCGCCGTCACCGGCGCCATCATGGGCGTCGCCGGAGCAGCCTTCTCGGGCACCGCGAACGCGGCACCCGACTCCGACTGGGACCGCCTCGCGCAGTGCGAGTCCGGCGGAAACTGGGGAATCAACACCGGAAACGGCTTCCAGGGCGGACTCCAGTTCTCCCCGAGCACCTGGAACGCACACGGTGGAACCCAGTACGCGGCCACCGCCAACCAGGCCTCGCGTGAAGAGCAGATCGTCGTCGCCGAGAAGGTCCTCGACTCCCAGGGCTGGGGCGCATGGCCGTCCTGCTCCTCGAGCCTCGGCCTGAGCAGCGCACCCACCCAGCGCACCGCCCCCGCAACCGTGCCCGAGGCCCCCGCGGCGCCGGCACTCCCCGACCTCACGGGCGGCGTCCCCAGCACCAACGGCACCTCGCAGTACGCCGGTGCCGTCGACAACGCGATCGAGGCCGTCAAGGCTCAGGGCATCGCGATCGATCCCCAGATCCTGCAGCTCATCGACGCCAACAAGGGACTGCTCCCGCAGTAATCCCCCCGCAATTCACAGAAGGTGCAGGGCCCCTCTTCTGTCGTCGGGTCAGCGGTTGATCACGGTGTGCGGATGCGCGTACGGCAGTGAGTCCGCCGGCAGCGGGAACTCGGTGTCCTCGCCGAACGGGGACAATCCGCCCGCACGGCTCGACGACAGTTCGGTCACGGCGCTATCTCCATCGGCGGTTTCGGGCCACCCTGGATCCACGTACTGCTTCTTCGAATTGTTAGCCACGGTGCCATTTTGACAGGAGCATTCGGCGACGTACAGCCCAGGTCTCTAATCTGATAGTCGATGACCGACACCGACGACACCACCGCGAGCACCCACGGCACCGCAGCCTCGTCCCGCGGCGCCGCGACCCTCGCGGACTGGCTGGCCGCGCGCAGCGACGCCGAACTGACGGATCTGCTTCGCAAACGCCCCGACCTGGCGGTTCCACCGCCGGCCACGATCGTCGTCCTCGCCGGCCGCGCCGAACAGCGGGCATCGGTGGCCCGCGCGGCCGACAACCTCACGTCCCTGGACTTCGGCATCCTCGAACTCTTGGCGCTCGAACGGGCCGACGAGATCGCCGTACCGCGAGCCACCCTGCAGGACGCGGTGGGCTCGCGGGCGACGAAGAAGACCGTCGACGCCACGCTGGACGGCCTGCGGTCCGTGGGGATCGTCTGGGGGGACAAGGCGTCGCTGCGCATCGTTCCCGCTGTCGTGGCCACCATCCCGTGGCGGGTCGGGCGCAGCGCCGAGCCTGTCGAGACGCTCGACGAACCCGGGATCACGGCCGCGCTGGACGGACTGCAGAGCGTCGAGCGGGACATCCTCGAGACCCTGTCGAAGTCGAGTTCGATCGGACGGACGCGGGACGCGGCCCCCGGAACACCCCCCGACCGTCCCGTGCAGCGACTCCTCGCCGCCGGGCTACTGCGGTGGATCGACGACGAAACCGTCGAACTGCCCTACCAGGTGCGGCAGGTCCTGCGCGGGGAGGCCGTCTTCGACCCCACGTCGCTGGCCGCGCCCACCGTGACCGGCCGCAAACACAAGCCGGCCGACATCAATGCCGCCGCGGCAGGTGAGGCGCTCGAACTGGTTCGCCACTGCGAGGACGTCGTCAAGGCTCTCGGCGAGATCCCGGCGCCCGCGCTGCGGGCGGGTGGTCTCGGTGTCCGCGAACTGCGGCGGATCGCCAAGACGTCCGGCATCGACGAGAACCGGCTGAGTCTGCTCGTCGAGCTGCTCTCGGCCGCGGGACTGATCGCGAGCGGCACCCCGGACCCGGCCCCGACGTCCGACAGCGGGGAGAACTACTGGGCCCCGACCACCACGGTCGACAACTGGCTCACCGCGCCGGTCGCCCGGCGGTGGCACGCCCTGGCCGCCGCGTGGCTGGAACTGCCGCGGATGGCGTGGTTCATCGGCATGCGCGACGCCAACGACAAACCGGTCGCCGCGCTGTCCGAGGAAGTGCGCGCGCCGTCCGCTCCGCGCGACCGGCAGGCGATCCTCGGACTGCTGGCGGAGCTCGGCAGCGGCCACTCGGCGGATCCCGCGGACGTCAGCCGGCTGCTGGCGTGGCGTCGCCCCCGCTGGGGTGCCCGGCTGCGGGTCCACGCGGTGGAACGCACCCTCGACGAGGCCGCGACGCTCGGACTCGTCGCCCGCGGAGCGCTCAGCTCACCCGGACGCGCCCTGCTCCACGGCGGCGACGCCGAGGCCGAGATGCACGCGTCACTGCCCGAACCCGTCGACCACGTCCTCGTCCAGGCCGACCTGACCGTCGTCGCCCCCGGCCCGCTGACCCCCGACCTGCTGGAGCAGATCACCCTGGTCGCGGACATCGAGTCCGCCGGGGCGGCGTCGATGTACCGGATCAGCGAAGACAGCGTCCGCCGCGCCCTCGACGTCGGGATGACGGCAGCCGAACTGCACAGCCTGTTCGCGACACGGTCACGCACACCCGTCCCGCAGTCGCTGTCGTATCTGATCGACGACGTCGCGAGGCGGCACGGCCGGCTCCGGGCGGGCGTCGCGGCGTCGTTCGTCCGCTGCGAGGACCCCACGCTGCTCGCGGAGGTCCTGGCGTCGCCGGTGGCCGCATCTCTGGCCCTGCGCGCGCTGGCACCGACGGTGGCGGTGTCGCAGGCACCGCTGCGGGAAGTACTGGGCGAACTGCGGGCGGCCGGTTTCGCGCCCGCAGGCGAGGACTCGTCCGGCGCCCTGGTCGACCTGCGCCCCCGCGGCGCCCGGGTCCTGACCCGGCGCAAGGCTCCCGCCGGCCGCACCCCGGCCGTCGCCACGGACGCCCAGCTCGACGCGGTGGTCCGGACCCTCCGCGCGGGTGACCTGGCCGCGTCGGCCCGGGGTTCCGGCAGCATCCGGTCCGACGGGTCGCGGGCCAGCAGCGCCGCGACCATCGCCCTGCTCAACGCCGCGGCGCGGGAACGCACCAGCGTGACGATCGGTTACGTCGATGCGCAGGGCGTGGCGACGCACCGCATCGTCGATCCCGTGAGCGTCGGCGGCGGTCAGCTCGACGCGTTCGACCCGGCGAGCGGCGCGGTCCGGCGGTTCACCCTCCACCGCATCACGTCTGTCGCCCGCGTCGACTGACCCGTGAGTACTTGTTAACAAGTACTCACGGGTCAGATAACGATTCTGCGCAAACGCCGAGGAATTCCGGGGCGCGCAATACCGTGATGCTGGTATGTACCTGGCCGGGGACGACTACCAGGAGGCAGAACCGTGATTGTCACAGCAACGAAGCCGTCACATGGTTGGTTACGAGGCGTCGTCCGGCTGATGGTTGCCGTGGTGATCCTGCCGCTGGCGTTCGTCCTCGTCGGCGGCGGAACGGCCTCCGCCGACCCGTACAGCCGTCTGCGCGAGCACTGGGTCGACGCACCTGGCGGGGTCGGTCAGATCAAGGTGCGCATGTGGCTCGCGAACAACGGCAGCAACAAGGCCCTCTATTTGCTCGACGGCCTCCGCGCAACCAACGACGTCAGCGGGTGGGAACACGAAACCAACGCCGCGTGGCTGTCCGACCACGGGATCACCGTCGTCGAACCGGTCGGCGGGCAGTCCAGCTTCTACACGGACTGGTACGCCCCCAGCAACACCAACGGTCAGCCGTACACGTACAAGTGGGAGTCGTTCCTCACCCAGAACCTGCCCGACTTCCTGGCGAACAATTACGGCATCAGCCGCACCAGCAACGCCATCGCCGGACTGTCGATGGGCGGCAACGCGGCCCTCATCCTCGCCGCCTACCACCGCGACCAGTTCACGTTCGCCGGGTCGATGTCCGGGTACCTGAACCTGTCGGCCCCGGGCATGCGTGAGGCGATCCGGATCGCGATGCTCGACTCCGGTGGCTACAACGCCGACTGCATGTGGGGCCCGCCGTGGGATCCGGCGTGGCTCCGCAACGACCCGTTCGTCGCGGCGCCCCTCATGCGCGGGCTGCCGATGTGGATCTCGGCGGGCGCCGGCCTCCCCGGCCCGCACGATCAGCCGCAATCCGCCATCGACGTCTTCAACGTCGGCACCGGCATGGGCCTCGAGGCCATCGCGCTGGCCCAGAACCGTGCCTTCCAGGTGCGGCTCGACACCCTCGGCATCCCCGCGCATTACGACTTTCCGGCGACGGGAACCCACAGCTGGGGCTACTGGCAGGACCAGTTGTGGGCCATGCTGCCGATGATGAAGGCGTCGATCGGCGCCTGACCATGGCCTCCGGCCCCGTGAGTACTTGTTAACGTCCCGCGGTTAATAAGTACTCACGGGCGGCGAAGCCGCATAGGCGTCCCAGAGTTCCCGGTAGACGCCACCCCGGTCGAGCAGCTCGGCGTGTGTTCCGACTTCCGCTACCCGTCCGCCATCGAGGACCACCACCCGGTCGGCTCGCGCCGCGGTGCTCAACCGGTGCGCCACGACGACGGTGGTGCGCCACCGGGACAGGTTCTCGGTCGCGAGCCGGACGCGGTCCTCCGTGGCCAGGTCCAGTGATGCGGTGGCCTCGTCCAGCAGCAGGATGTCGGGGTCCACCAATTCGGCGCGGGCGAGAGCCAGCAACTGGCGTTGCCCCGCCGACAGGTTGCGCCCGTGCTCCCCGATCGGCTGCAGGTAGCCGAGGGCGAGCCCGGACACCATCTCGTGGGCCCCGACCGCTCGGCTGGCGGCCTCCACCTCCGCGTCTGTCGCGTCCGGGCGCCCGTAGGCGACGGCGTCGCGGACGGTGGCGCCGAACAGGTGCGGCTCCTGCGGAACGACACCGAGTCGCTGCCGGAACGACGCGAGGTCCAGTGACCGGGTGTCGATGCCGTCGACCCGCACCGCGCCCTCTGTGGGGTCGTAGAACCGGGCGAGCAACTTGAGCACCGTCGACTTGCCCGCGCCGGTCTGGCCGACGAGGGCGACAGTCTCGCCCGGTTCGATGGAAAGCGTCACCCCTCGCAGCGCCTCCCCCTTGCCGGATTCGTACGCGAAGTGGACGTCGTCGAACACGATGCCGCCCTGGAGGCGGTCGAGGACGACCGGATCGCCCGCCTGCGGCGTGGTGGTCGGCGTCCTCATCAGACCCCGCAGTCGGCCGAGTCCGATCACCGCCTGCTGGTAGCCGTCGAACACCTGCGAAAGCTGTTGCACGGGAGCGAAGAACAGTTCGACGTAGAGCACGAAGGCAATCAGTGTGCCGACGGTGAGGGTCCCGCCGTGGATCCGCGCCGTCCCGGCCGCGAGCACCAGTCCGGTCGCCACCACGGACAGGAACTCGACGAACGGAAAGTACAGTGCCATGTACCGCTGGGCCCGTAGCCGCGACTCCCGGAAGTCCCAGGCCCGCCGGGCGAACTGGGCCGCGTTGTAGTTCTCGCGCCGAAATGCCTGGGTGACGCGGATATTCGTCACGTTCTCCTGCAGGTAGGCGTTGACGATCCCGACGCGGTCGCGGGCCTCCGCATAGGCGGGCACGGACTTTCGGCGGAACACCACGGTGGCCGCGACGAGGACGGGCACCACGAGGACCAGCACGAGGGCCAGTTCCGCGTCGATCACCAGGAGTGCCACCAGCACACCGGAGATCGTCAGCCCGCTCACCACCGCCGTGGCCAGACCCGTCTGCAGGAAGTTGGACAGGCTGTCGACATCGGTGGTCATGCGTGTCATGATCCGGCCGGCCAGTTCTCGCTCGTAGTACTGCAACCCGAGCCGCTGCAGCTGCGCGAACGTCTTGACCCGCAACGTGTACAGCAGCCGTTCGCCCGTACGCCCGGTCACCCGCGCCTGGGCGATGTTGACGGCCCAGTCCAGCAGCACCACCAGAATGGTCGCGGCTGCCGCGAGCAGCAGCAGGTCGCGGGCGCCCTGCAGCACTCCCCGATCCACCCCGGTACGGACGAGGACCGGCACCGCGATCTGCGCGACGGCGTCGAGCCCGACGAGCGCCAAGCCCCCGACCAGCGGCAGGAGGAGCGGCCGCAACAGCGAGCCGAGCCCGAACGCCGGGTCGGCGGCCCGAGCCTCGTCCGCGGCAACGTCCGGGTCTCCGGTGAGTGGCGGCAGGTCGTCGAGCCGAGCCATGACTTCGGGGCTGGGCGGCGCCGACGAGAGGATTCCGCCCGACGCGCCTCCGCGTGACGGTCCACTGGCGCCCGCGGCTGCGGTCGCGAAAGCCGCTGCGGCTCTGGCGTCGAACACCCCGGATGCCTCGTCGCCGTCCTCCCGGCGCCACAGTTCGGCGGTGACACCGTCGACGTCCGGCGGCCCGGGTGACGGGTCCGGAGCGGTCACGTCGTCCGCGCTCGACAGCAGCGCGCGGAACAGCGGGCACCGCTCGTCGAGTTCGGCGCTCGTGCCCACATCGACGATGCGCCCGTGCGCCAGCACCGCGATGCGGTCGGCCAACGCGAGGGTCGACCGGCGATGCGCAATGATCAGCGTGGTCCGTTCGCTGGTCGCGACGCACAGTTCGTGGTGGATGGCGGCCTCGACACGGGCGTCGACCGCCGATGTCGCGTCGTCGAGCACCAGGATCCGCGGATCGGTCACTAATGCCCGGGCGAGCGCGATCCGCTGCCGCTGGCCACCCGACAACGTCACCCCCTGCTCCCCCACGACGGTGTCGAGGCCGTCCGGCAGTGCGTCGACGAATTCCTCCGCCTGTACCACTCGGAGAGCCTCACGCACCAGTGCCTCGTCGGCATCCGGCCGGCCGTAGGACACGTTGGCGCGGATGGTCTCGGACATCAGGTAGCTGTCTTCGAAGACGACGCCGAGCGCGGAGCGCAGTGACTCGAGCGACAGCCGGCGGGTGTCGATCCCCCCGACGGTGACCGCACCCGCGTCGGCGTCGTACAACCGCGGAACGAGCATGGCCAGAGTCGATTTCCCCGACCCGGCGGCGCCGACCACCGCCACCGTTTCCCCGGGTGCGATCCGCAGCGACAGTCCGTCGAGCAGGCGATTCGACGGGTCGTATCCGAAGGCCACGTCGTCGAACACCACCTCGAGCGGCCCACCCGGCAAGTCCACGGCGTCGGGTGGGGTCGTGACGGCCGGGGCGTTGTCGATCACTTCGCGGACGCGCTCGACGCTTGCCCGGCCCTGTTGGCTCACGGTCAGCAGCGTGGCGAGTTGACGCACGGGTGAGGCGAACGACGCCAGGTACGTGGTGAAGGCGACGAACGTGCCGAGCGACAGCGTGCCGTGCAGCGCCAGCCATCCGCCGAGTGCCAGGACCAGTGCCTGGCCGAGCATCGGGACCGCCTGCAGTGCAGGGTTGTACCGGCTGGTCAGCCGTGCAACGCGCAGCCGGGAACGGAACAGGTCTCCTGCCCGCTTCTCGAGGTCTTCGAGTTCGCGGTCTTCCTGACCGAATCCCTTGACGACGCGAACTCCCGTGACGGCGCCTTCCACTCCCCCGGCCACGACGGCTGCCTGTTCCTGGGCATGCCAGTTGGCGGGGAACAGGTCGACGCGGCTTCGCATGGAGATGAACCACAGCGCAGGCAGAACAGCGAGGGCGACCAGGGTGAGGATCGGCGACAGCACGGCCATCACGGCCAGGGAGATCGTGAACATGAGCAGGTTCCCCGCCATGTGCGGCAGTAACTGCAGAAGCATCTGGATCAGCGTGATGTCCGAGATCGATCGGCTGACCACCTGCCCGGTCTGCAGTCCGTCCTGCTTGACGCCGTCGAGCCGCAGCAGTGACCGGAAGGCGTCGCCCCGCAGGTCGTACTGCACTCCGAGGGACAGCTGCCCGGAGCGGTACCGTCGCGTGTACGCGGCGGCGAAACGGATCGATGCGAGGGCGATGAGCACCGCGATCCACGGCGCCAGTGCATGATTCGTGTCGATCGCGGCGTTGTCGATCACGTGCCGGACGGCCAGCGGAATGGTGGCGGTGGCCGCGGCCGCCATGGCCGCCGCCCCGTACGCGAGAACGAGATTGCGGCGCTGGCGCAGACAGTACCCGAACAGGTACCGCAGCCAGCCCGTGTTCTCCCCCGAAGCTCCCGTCGTCACTGCGCAGACACCAGCGTGGAATCCTTCTCGACCGCAAATTGATTGGCGGGCCGTGGCAAACCGTAGTGCCCGCGCAGTGTGGTCTCGGTGTAGTCGGTGCGGAAGAGTCCGCGTTCCTGCAGAATCGGGACCACGGAGTCGACGAACTTCTCCAACCCGGACGGAAGGACCGCGGGCATGATGTTGAAACCGTCGGCGGCGCCGTTCCGGAACCAGTGCTCGATCGTGTCGGCCACCTGGAGCGGGGTGCCCGCGAACGTACGGTGACCGCGACCACCACCGAGTCGCCCGATCAGCTGCCGGACGGTGAGCTTCTCGCGGCGGGCGAGGTCCACGATCAGCGTGTACCGGCTCTTCGCACCCTCGATCTCGTCCTCGGACGGCAAGTCCTCGGGCAGTTCCTCGTCCAGCGGGAGCTGCTCCGGTTCGAGATTGAACCGCTGCGCCAGTTGCTTGCGGGCATATTCCGGCGAGATCAACCGCTCCAGTTCGGCCTCGAGTTCGCGGGCCTCCTCTTCGGTGTCCCCGATGACCGGCACGATGCCGGGCAGGATCAGCACTTCCTCCGGGTCCCGGCCCACTTTCGCGACACGGTCCTTGACGTCCGCGTAGAACGCCTTCCCCTCGTCCAGGGTGGGCTGGGCAGTGAAGATGGCCTCCGAATACCGGGCGGCGAAATCCTTTCCGTCCTCGGACGACCCCGCCTGCACGAGCAGCGGGTATCCCTGCGGCGACCGCGGCACGTTGAGTGGTCCCCGCACCTTGAAGAACCGGCCCTCGTGTTCGATGACGTGCACCTTGGCGGAGTCCGCATGGATCGCGACCTCCTTGTCCGCGACGATGGCGTCGTCCTCCCAGCTGTCCCACAGCTTGGTGGACACCTCCACGAACTCCGCGGCCCGCTCGTACCGGCTCCGGTGTGCGGGGGTGTCGTCGAGACCGAAGTTCTGCGCCGCATCGGCGCCTGCCGTCGTGACGATGTTCCAGCCGGCTCGTCCGCCGCTGACGAAGTCGAGGGACGCGAACCGCCGCGCCAGGTTGTACGGCTCGTTGTAGCTGGTCGACGCGGTCGCGATCAGACCGATCTTCTCGGTGGCCGCCGAGATCGCCGTGAGGATGATCGTCGGCTCCAGCTTGCCGCTCGGCCTGCGTTCCGGATTGCTGAACAGCACCGGGCTGTCGGCGAGGAACACCGAGTCGAATTTTCCGCGTTCGGCGGTCTGCGCCAACGAGATGTAGTGCTTGATATCGAGATTGGCGTTCGGATCGCTCTCGGGCAGGCGCCAGGCGGCCTCGTGGTGTCCGATCGCCATCAGGAATGCGTTGAGATGCAGCCGGCGCTGTGGTGACGAACTCATGGTGTAACTCCCTTACTGTGCCGCTACCTCGACGCCGAGGGCGCCGAGCAGCGTGTTGCGAAACTCGTGGAACTTGCTGTCGCCGAGCACTCTCGGCTTCGGAATGTCGATGATCTCGTCGACGACGATCTGCCCGCGGTCGAGAACGAGCACCCGGTCGGCGAGCGCGATCGCCTCGTCGACGTCGTGGGTGACGAGCAGGACGGTCGGGCGGTGGCGACGGATCAACTCCTGCAGGAGAGCGTGCATCTTGATCCGGGTCAGCGCGTCGAGGGCGCCGAAGGGCTCGTCGGCCAGGAACAGTTGGGGCTCGCGGACCAGCGCTCGGGCCAGCGCCACCCGCTGCTGTTCACCGCCGGACAATTCGCTGGGCCACGCCTTCTCCCGGCCCGCGAGCCCGACTTCCGCGAGCGCCGCTGCTCCCTTGCTCGTGCCGGTGCGGCCCAGCCCGAGCGTCACGTTGTCCAGCACCCTCAGCCACGGCAGCAGCCGTGAGTCCTGGAACGCCACCGACACCTCCTCGGGCACGGTGAGGGTTCCGCCACGGCCCTCGACGTCGTAGTCGAGGCCGGCGAGCGCACGGAGCAGCGTGCTCTTGCCGGACCCGCTCTTTCCGAGCAGGGCCACGAACTGCCCTTCGGGAATGTCGAGGTCCAGGCGGTCGAGGACGGTCTTGTCGCCGAATCCGCGGACGAGGGACCGCACCTGCACGGCGGCGGGTTCTAGCCGGCGAGTGTCTTGCGCCATGACAGCGACCGCCTTTCGACGTAACGGAGGACGGAGTCGGACAGGAGACCGAAGATGCCGTAGACCGCGAGCCCCACGAGAATCACGTCGGACTGTCCGTAGTTCTGCGCGTTGTACATCATCTTTCCCAAACCGGTCACCGCGTTGATTCCCTCGACGACGATGAGGGTGAGCCAGGCGCCGGTCACCGAGAGGCGCAGTCCCAGAAAGAATCCCGGCATCGCACCCGGCAGTACGACCTTGCGGATGAACGTGGCCCGGGACAGCCCGAGGACCTCGGCGAGTTCGACGTAGCGGTTGTCGATCGACGTCAACGAGTTGTGGGTCTGGATGTACATGTGGACGACGACACCGAGCGCGATGATCACGATCTTGAACGTCTCGCCGATACCGAGCCAGAGGATCAGCAGCGGGATCAGGCCGAGCGTCGGGATGGCGCGTTTGAGCTGGATCGGCCCGTCGATCAGGGCGTCACCGGAACGCGTCAGACCGGCGGCGACGGCCAGGGCCGTCCCGATCACCACGCCGAACGCGAAACCGATGGCGGCACGGCTCAACGACGCGAGGACATGCTCCTGCAGGATGCCGGTGGAGATCAGGTCGACGGCCGTGGTGACCACGGTCCACGGTGCGGACAGCTTTCGTGCGTCGATGAAGCCGGTCAGGCTTCCCACCGCCCACACCGCGAGGAGCAGCAGGACACCGGCCAGCCGGGAGAACGGGAACGCCTTTCGCAACCCGAGTCGGCGGATCTGCCGATCGGCGACGCCGAGCCTGTCGACCTCGGGGGCGGCAGTGCGTGCCGGTGCAGCTGCGGGCGCGGAGAGAATACTGGTCATCGCTGCACACCGCCCCGGTACTCGGCCGGAACAGCGTCGGCGGCGATCGTCTCGAATCGGCGGTCGAACAACTCGTCGGCATCGAACTCACTGAAGTAGCCTGCATCGGAGAGCAATTGGACGGTGTCCTGCGTCCACTCGACGGCGGCGTCCCAGTTGGCCGGGTAGACCGGACGCTGCCCGACGGAGGCGACGATGCGCTTGCCGTCCTCGGCCGATACCTGTTCGCTCTCGACGTAGTACTTCTGGATCCAGGCGTCCTGGTTCTCCCACGCCCAGACCTCCCCGCGGGCCCAGAACGGAATGAACGCCTTGATCGCCGCGGCCTTGGCCGGGTCCTGGAGGACCTCCACCGGTGCCCAGAGCACGGTGAGCGCGTCCACGGCGTCGGTGGCCAACGCCTTGGCTCCGTCCGGCCCGTACTGGTTCAGGTACTTCGTCACCGTCGGCTCCGACAGCGGCGCGATGTCCACCTGCTTCGACTGCAGCGCGGTGAGGAACTGCGGGCTGGGGAGCTCGACGAGCTGGACGTCCTTCGTGGTCAGACCCTGCGCCTTCAGCGTTCGCAGGATCACCACACCCTGAGCCTGCCCGGGTGAGAACGCGATCTTCTTGCCTCGCAGGTCCGGCAGTTCCGTGATGTCCGAGCCGGGCGCGGTGGCCAGCAGGTACTGCGGCTGTTCCTTCTCCCGGACCGCGACGATCTTCGCGTCGAGCCCGGTGGCGTGCGCCTGGATCGGCGGGATCGCGGCGTTGGTGGCCAGATCGACCGCGTTGCCCCGGAAGGCCTGGATCACGTCGGGACCGGCACTGACGTCCGGCCAGTCCGACACGGTGAACGGGAGGTCCGCGAGCTGGTCGGTCGCCTCGAGCTGAAGTCGGGTGGTCTTGATCGACACGCTGAGCGAGGTTCCGTCCGGAACCTGATCGGGCACAGCGTCATCGAGAGCCAGCCCGCCGGAGGAACCGGAGGAGCAGGACGCGAGCCCGAGCGCCACGACGCCGGCGAAGGCGGCGCGTGTGAGGCGCCGATACCCGGCGGAAGACACGAGTGAACTGGACATGATTGATCCTTCGAAGGATGTGATCTCCGGTCGGGCACACCGGACGCGGTCGGTCGAGTGCCACAGTGGAGCGAGAAAGGAAGAACGGAAAGGTGTTTCGAGCGTCCGCCGAGGTCAGCGCGGAGGCGTCAGATGCGACCCGGTCGCGTGCGGCGACAACAGGACTCGGAGCGACACGAGGATGTACGCACGCTGTCCGCCATGGTGGTGTTCACACCAATATCCTTGCGATCCAGTGCAATCGACGTCAACATTACTTCCCACCGAATTAACTCCGGCCCTGTGATACATGTCACGATATGCCGGCCAGCGGCCGCACGAAACTGGTGAGAGGTGCCCGGTAGAGCTCCGCGAGGATCACGGAGCCGGCGGATACCGGCAGTGCCCGCCCGGGAAAACTGGTGGACAACACGGACCGCGAGGGGTCGTCACACGTCGCCGACGACTCCCCGACTGCTCGCCGAACCGTGTCGAGGGTACCCGGAATCCGGCTCACGCCTTGGTCGCAGACGATCAGGACCTCCGGATTGAACAGGTCGAGCAGACGCGCCGCGACCACCCCCACGCCGTGCGCCCGTTCCTCGAACAGCGCCAGTGCCGCCGGCTGCCGACGTCGACCCGCGTCGAGAAGGTCGCCGAAGATCGGCTGCTCGATGATGCCGAGCTGCATCGCCCGGCGCACCAGCACCCGATCCGACAGGGTGGCCTGCACGCATCCGGTACGCCCGCAGGTGCACTCCTCGACACTGTTCTCGACGGGCACGTGCGCCACCGCGCCTGCCGCCGCGCGAGGGCCGTGGTGGACCACGCCTCCCGTGGCGAATGCGGCGTCCACCACGTTCCCGACGAAGAGCTGCACTACGCTGTCCCGCGCCCGCGGTTCCCCGAACAGCACCTCCGCGTCGATGAGGGCGCGCGCGTGCGAATCCATCCGGACGTCCAGACCCGTGCGGTGCTCGAGATCCGCCCGGACCGGGTACCCGTTCCATCCCGGGATCGGATGCTCACGCACCACACCCGATTCCGAGTCGATCCAGCCGCCGGCCGCGAAACCGACGCCGATCGGGACGGATACGTCGCCGTGTCGGGCGGCCAGCGCCTCGAGGGTCGTCACGGCGTTCCGCAGGATCTCGGCCGGTCCCAGCCCGAAGTGCGGATCACGGGATCGCGCCAGCACCTGCCCGCGCAGGTCGAGCAACGCTGTGGTCACGTGGGTCATCGCCAGATGGATGCCGTAGACGACGAAACGGCTGTCGTCGAGGTCCACCGGGACGTGTGGCCGTCCCAGACCGGTGGGACCCGAGATCTCCGGCAGTTCCCGCAGCAGACCGCGTTCGACGAGCTGCGCACTGGCGGTGGTCACCGTCGCGGGTGAGAGCCCGGTGACCCGTGCGATCGTGCTGCGCGCGATCGGCCCGCGGTCGAGGACGGTGCGCAGCACCGTGCCCGCGCTGGCGCCGGAACGGCCGGCACCACGCCGGGTGTCGGGCTGGGTTCGCGCCATCGTTCCCACCTTCCCCGCGCGCAGTGATCTTGGTTGATCTCGAACGCTAACGAAGGGGAACGTGCAGTTCAACGGACTCGATTCCCGTGAATTTAACTCCCTGTGAGTACTTGTCAACGCCGGGCGGTTAATAAGTACTCACGGGGGCTAGCCGCCCAGATTGACCTCGATGCAGTACGTGCGCTCGGGTTCGGAGAACGCGATGGGGAATGCGGTGTCGAACTCGTTGCACAGGGTTTCGTCGTTCTCGCCGTCCGCGCGTCTGACGACCTTGACGGTCTGCGTGTCGGTGCAGTCGGACGGCACGATCCGGCCGTCGTCCTCGAGCAGGTAGCAGGACCCCTCGATCATGTTCGGAACGAGGCAGAGCGTGGTCTGCACACCCTCGTCCTCGCTCACGAGGGTGTAGGAGAAGTAGTCCTCCGAGCACTGGACGTCGCCGTCGTTCTTCTGCGCCACCTCGTACGTGGCCTCGCTGTCGGAGCAGT
This sequence comes from Rhodococcus sp. LB1, assembly GCF_001583455.1. Taxonomy (NCBI): domain Bacteria; kingdom Bacillati; phylum Actinomycetota; class Actinomycetes; order Mycobacteriales; family Nocardiaceae; genus Rhodococcus; species Rhodococcus sp. LB1. The sequence goes on from NZ_LTCZ01000406.1 coordinate 25,110, forward strand.
CCCGCTTCTCGTGTGAGGTGTCGGCCGCGGTCGTCGACGCGGACTCGAAGAACAGGCAGTCGCCGACGTCGAGGGCGTTCTTGTCGGCGCTCTTCACGGCGAACACCCCGAACGCGGCGATGGCGGCGAGGATCACGACGGCGACGACACCGAGAGTGATGAACAACCCCTTCCTCGATTTCTTCGGCGGTGGCGGATACTGACCGGGCGGGTACTGACCGGGCGGGTACTGACCGGGCTGCTGCCCGTACCGGCCGGGCGGATACTGACCGGGTTGCTGGGCGTACTGCCCCTGCGGGTACGGCTGCTGCGGGTACTGCCCCTGCTGGTAGGGCTGCTGCGGCCCACCCTGCGGGTACGGTTGCTGCGGGTTGTTCGGCGGTTCGCCGGGGACGTTCGGATCGGGACGGTTGGGGTCGTCGGGGGGCTGTGTCATCGCGAGCCTCGTCTCTGGGTCGATCCATCCGGCTGCACCTCAATTTAGGCCCCGACCGCCGCGGATGTGCAGGTATCGGGCCGCGTCGAAAGCCGCGACGTGGCGCGGTGTCGCTCAGATCAGGACAATGGACAGGCTGGCTACATCCGGCACCGCATTTTCGAGGAGGCTTCCGTGACCGACGGACCGTTGATCGTCCAATCCGACAAGACCCTGCTGTTGGAGGTCGATCACGAACGCGCGAACGACGCCCGCCAGGCGATCGCGCCGTTCGCGGAACTCGAGCGCGCGCCCGAGCACGTCCACACCTACCGGATCACCCCGCTGGCCCTGTGGAACGCGCGCGCCGCCGGACACGACGCCGAGCAGGTGGTCGATGCGCTGGTCAACTTCTCCCGGTACGCGGTGCCCCAGCCTCTGCTGGTCGACATCGTCGACACGATGGCCCGGTACGGGCGGCTGCAGCTGGTGAAGAACCCGGCCCACGGTCTGACGCTGGTCAGCCTGGACCGCGCGGTCCTCACCGAGGTGACCCGGCACAAGAAGATCGCCCCGATGCTCGGTGCCCGCGTCGACGACGACACCGTCGTGGTCCACCCGAGCGAGCGCGGCCGTCTCAAGCAGTTGCTGCTCAAGGTCGGCTGGCCGGCGGAGGACCTCGCCGGGTACGTCGACGGCGAGGCGCACGCCATCGACCTGGACTTCGACGGCACGTCCCCCGGGTCCGCGGACGGCCAGTGGCACCTGCGTGACTATCAGGAGATGGCCGCCGACTCGTTCTGGGCGGGCGGGTCCGGCGTCGTGGTCCTGCCCTGTGGTGCGGGTAAGACGATGGTCGGTGCGGCGGCGATGGCCAAGGCGAAGGCCACCACGTTGATCCTGGTGACGAATACGGTCGCGGGACGGCAGTGGAAGCGTGAGCTGATCGCGCGCACGTCGCTCACCGAGGAGGAGATCGGCGAGTACTCGGGCGAGCGCAAGGAGATCCGGCCGGTCACGATCGCCACGTACCAGGTGATCACCCGGCGCACCAAGGGCGAATACAAGCATCTGGAACTGTTCGATTCCCGCGACTGGGGTCTCGTGATCTACGACGAGGTGCACCTCCTGCCCGCCCCGGTCTTCCGCATGACCGCCGACCTGCAGTCCCGTCGACGCCTCGGCCTCACCGCCACCCTGGTGCGCGAGGACGGCCGCGAGGGCGACGTGTTCTCGCTGATCGGACCCAAGCGGTACGACGCGCCGTGGAAGGACATCGAGGCGCAGGGGTGGATCGCGCCCGCCGACTGCGTCGAGGTGCGGGTGACGCTGACGGACGCCGAACGGATGTCCTACGCCGTCGCCGAACCCGACGAACGGTACAAGCTGTGTTCCACCGCGCACACCAAGATCGCGGTGGTGAAGTCGATCCTGGAACGGCACACCGACGCACCGACGTTGATCATCGGCGCGTACCTCGACCAGCTCGACGAACTGGGTGAGGCGTTGAACGCACCGGTCATCAAGGGGTCGACCAAGAACAAGGAGCGGGAGGAACTGTTCGACCGTTTCCGGGCGGGCGAGATCCAGACGCTGGTCGTCAGCAAGGTCGCGAACTTCTCGATCGACCTGCCGGAAGCATCTGTCGCCGTCCAGGTTTCGGGTACGTTCGGTTCCCGCCAGGAGGAGGCTCAGCGGCTGGGCCGCCTGCTGCGACCCAAGCACGACGGCGGCCAGGCCCACTTCTACTCGGTGGTGGCCCGCGACACGCTCGACGCCGAGTACGCCGCCCACCGGCAGCGCTTCCTCGCCGAGCAGGGGTACGCGTACCGGATCACCGACGCCGACGACCTGCTGGGCCCGGCCATCGGGTAACCGCCGGGCCACCGGACCGGGGGCTCTAAGCTGGGGGCCGTGCGACATTTCGAGTTCACCGTCGACCGGCCCTACGCGAAGTCTGTCAACCAGACGTTCGCCGACATGCGACGCCTGCAGGTGTCGGCGATCGTGGTGGCGCTGTTGTTCGCGGCCGCCGCTGTCGGTCTGATCCTGCTCGCCCACCCCTGGTCGATCATCCTCGGTGTCGTCGTGGCGATCGCCGCACTGACGTCCGTGTGGGTGGCGTTCTGGGTGCCGAAGAAGGTCGGCAGCATCGAGGAGTTGTACGCGAAGAGCCCGCTGGTGCCTGCCGTCGTCTCGGAGGTCCATCCCCGTGCGGTCACCCTGCTGTCGCTGATCGACGTCGCGAAGCCCTCCGCGGGCCGGGCGTCGTACGCCCTCGTGACCCGCAACGTTCCGATCCGGACCGGTCAGAAGCAGAGGGTGGGTGACAGGGTGCCGTCCGTCGCCCTGCTGAACGACCGCAGCACCCACAGTGACGCCGGCACGTGGGAGATGGTCAGCCCGATGCCGATCGCGTGGGGCACCCGCGACGCGGCCGTGCGTGCCCGCGCGGAGGATGCCATCGATCAGGTCGAGTGGGATTTCCTGCTGAGCCGGATCCCCGAGTCCGAGCAGATCCGGACCAGCCCCGACCAGCGAGTCGCGGTGTCCGAGCACGACCTTCCGGAGGGCCTGCGCTGATCGGCCACTAGTCGGGCCAGTCTTCGGCCGGTTGCCGCGGGTCGCCGGCGAGCAGCGCGGCCACCCACGAATCTCGGCGGACGCCGCGCTGCACGAGCCCGGCGCGCTGGACGCCCTCGAACCGGAAGCCGACCCGGCGGGCGACCGCCGCCGAGTCGAGGTTGCCGACGAACGCGCGCCATTCGATGCGTTCGAGTCCCATGCCGTCCGGCCGAAACGCGAAATCGCACACCAGGTTCACCGCGGTCGTCATGAGACCCCGCGACCGTGCCGCCGGCGACAGCCAGTATCCGATCTCCGCCGCCGTAATGTCCCGCGCCATCAGTCCGATCATCCCCAGCACGGGACCGTCCTCGCGTTCGCGCAGCGCCCAGGTGGGACTGCGATCGGCCCACCCGGATGGCACCGTCTGCCGCACGAACTGCTCGGCGTCCGAGCGGGCATACGGCGCGGGCATCGTCGTCCAGTCGGCGATCGACGCGTCGCTGCACGCCGCGCAGATCTCGTCGATGTCGGTGACGACCGGCGGGCTCAGCCACACGTTGCCGGCGGCGAGGGTGACGACGAACATGCCCGCCACTCTATGCCCGGTGACGCGGTCTGCCCGTCAACGCAGCGCGGGCAGGACCTCCTTCTCGAACAGTTCGATGCCCGAGGTGTCGTACGCGGCTTCGGGGAAGTAGAAGATGCCGTAGGACAGGCCCTGCTCCTTCAGCGCCGACAGTTTCTCGACGATCTGCTCCGGCGTTCCCACACCGGGCATTCCGCGGAAGGCTCCCAGCGCACCCTCGGCGGCCTCGGCGCCGACGTGCGGCGTGAGCCGGTCCTTGAGGGTGAGCAACCGCTGCTCGACCTCCGCCTCGGTGGTGCCGATCGCGACGTTGTAGTTGGCCGAGCGGGTGATGGCGTCGAAGTCGGTGCCGACGCTGTCGCAGTGCTTCCGCAGGATCTCGGATTTCTGCGCGAAGCCCTCGAGTGTGCCGTCGAAGTTGGTGTACTGCGCGTACTTTGCCGCGATCTTCAACGTCACCTTCTCGCCGCCGCCGGCGATCCACAGTGGAATGCCGCCTTCCTGCAACGGAAGTGGGCGGACGATGGCCCCGTCGACCTGATAGTGCTTGCCTTCGAGGGTTGCGGTGCCGTTGATCCAGGCCTGTCGCATGATCTGCACGCCCTCGTCGAGGCGGCCGAGACGCACACCGGCGGAGGGGAATCCGTATCCGTACGCCTGCCACTCGTGCTCGTACCAGCCGCCGCCGATGCCCATCTCGACGCGTCCGCCCGAGATGAGGTCGGTGGTGGCGGCGACCTTCGCGAGATAGGCGGGGTTGCGGTAGCTCATCGCCGTACACATCTGGCCGAGACGCACCCGCGAGGTGACCGCCGCGAACGCGGACATGAGGGTCCACGCCTCGTGCGTGGCCTCCTCCGTCGGTGCCGGGACAGTATGGAAGTGGTCGTAGACCCACAGTGAATCCCAGGACGAACCCTGATCGGCGCGCAACGCGAAGTCGCGCATCACCGACCACTGATCCGCGGGATCGATTCCGACGAGATCCAGACGCCAACCTTGAGGAACGAACAATCCGAAGCGCATGAAACGAATGTACCTATGCTTCCTGTTTTTCGAGCGGTGAGGAATCGGGCTCCGACGCGGGCGGCGGTGGCCACGGAGAATAGACCGGGATGAACCGGAACAGGAGTCCGGCGCCGACCAGCGCCGCTCCCCCGATCGCGGCGACGGCGGCCCCGAGCGGCACCACCGCGGCGAGCGCGCCGACCCCGAAGGGTCCGGCGAACATGCCGGTGTCGTGGGTGAGCCGCCAGGCCGCGAGGAATTCGGCGCGCGTCGCCGGTGGGGCGATGTCGGCGCCGAGCGTCATGATGACGCCGTTGCCGAGCCCGTTGCCGATTCCCATCACGACGGCGACGGCCCCGATCGACAGGAGGTCGTGCGAGAACGGCAACGCCAGGTAGGACACCCCGATCACCAGAAGCGACGGCACCGCGATGAACCGGCGACCGTACCGGTCCATGAAGTGTCCGGCCGGATACGAGCACAGCAGATCGACGGCCGCTCCGACCCCGAAGACGAGGCTGACCTGGGCGGCATCGAGTCCGAGATGGGCAGCCCACAGCGGTAGCACCGCCTCCCGCGAGGCGCGGGCCGCACCCATCAGGAGCGACCCGGCGCCGAGCGTGGCCAGTAACTTCCGGTGCCGGCGCAGAATCGACGGCAGCGTCGCGTGGGTACCGGCGGTGCCTGCGTGGCGCCTCGGCGGGTCGGGGACCCTCGACATCAGCCACCCGGACAGCACGACGCCGACGAACTGCACCATGAATCCGCCCCGGGCGCCGACCACCAGGATCACGGCGGCGCCGAGCAGCGGTCCCACGAAGAAGCCGAGCCGCCACATCGCCGCGAACGACGACATCGCCCGGGCGCGCAGCCCGATCGGCACGGCGTCGGCCAGGTAGCTTTGGCGGGCCAGCCCCCACACGGCGTTGGCGAGCCCGGTCAGCAGTGCGCCCACACCCAGCATCCAGGGTGTCTGCGCGAGCAGGCAGACCAGCACTCCGGCGGCGCCGACGGTACTGCCGCCGATGATGGACCGCCGCTCCCCGAACCTGGCGACGATCCGGCCTGCGGGCAGGTCTCCCAGGACTGCGCCGAGCCCGACGACCGCGACGATCAGCCCGGACACGGCCACGGACGCACCCAGTTCGCGGGCCGTCAGTGCCATGACCGGGGCGGCGGCCCCCTGGCCGATGCCGAAGATCGCAGCAGGGACGAAGACGGTGGTGACGAGAGGTTTCAGACCGGTCTCGCCGCTCATGCGCTCGCTTCGTCGACCGCGCCCGCGAACCGGTTACCGACGTCCGTGAGACCGTAGTGACCGCGGAGGGTGGTCGCCGTGTACTCCGTACGGAACAGTCCGCGCTGCTGCAGGATCGGGACGACACGGTCGACGAAGTCGTCCAGTCCGCCGGGCAGGTAGGGCGGCATGATGTTGAAACCGTCGGCCGCGCCCTGCTCGAACCACGTCTGCAGCTCGTCGGCCACCTGTTCGGGCGTTCCGGCGAACGTGCGGTGCCCGCGTCCGCCACCGAGCAGCCCGATCAGCTGCCGGACGGTGAGCGAACCGTCCGCCGCGAGATCCTTCACCAGCTGGTAGCGGCTCTTGTTGCCCTGGATCTCGTCCAGCGGCGGAAGCGGCGGAAGCGGGGCGTCGAGGGAATGCTTCGTGAGGTCGACACCGAGCATCGTGGACAGCTGCCGCAGCGAGTACTCGGGCGAGATCAGGTCGGTGAACGACTGCTCGAGCGCCTTCGACTCCTCCTCGGTGTCCGCGACGAACGGAACGATGCCGGGGAGCACCTTCAGTTCGCCGGCATTCCGGCCGTGCTTGACGACACGCGCCTTGAGGTCGCGGTAGAACTCCTGACCCTGCTCCAGGGTGCGCTGTGCGGTGAAGACGGCCTCGGCGTACCGCGCGGCGAACTCCTTGCCGCTCTCGGAGGAGCCGGCCTGCACCAGCAGCGGCCGTCCCTGGGCGGACCTCGGCGAGTTGAGCGGCCCCTTGACCCGGAACCGCGGTCCGTCGTGGTCGATGGTGTGGACCTTGCCGGGGTCGGCGAACACGCCGGTCTCCGGGTCGAGCACCACCGCGCCGTCCTCCCAGCTGTCCCACAGGGCGAGCGTGACGTCGACGAATTCCTCTGCGCGCTCGTACCGTCCGCTGTGCGCGGGGATGCCGTCGACGCCGAAGTTCGCCGCCTCGTCCGCACCGGCCGAGGTCACGATGTTCCACCCCGCCCGGCCGCCGCTGATGTGGTCGAGCGACGTGAACTTGCGTGCCAGGTTGTACGGGTCGGAGTAGCTCGTGGAGGCCGTGGCGATCAGTCCCACGTGTTCGGTGGCGACGGCGATCGCCGACAGCAACGTGACGGGCTCGAAGATCGCCTGCGTGTTGTGCTTGATCCGCGGTCCGACGGCGAGACCGTCCGCGAAGAACACGGAATCGAGCTTGCCCCGCTCCGCGATCCGGCCGAGTTCCTGGAAGTGTGCGACGTCCAGAACGCGGTGCGCCTCGGTGCGGGGATGGCGCCACGCCGCCTCGTGATGTCCCACACCCATGAGAAAGGCGTTGAGGTGGAACTGGGAATCCTGTGACATGTGGAGTTTCTTTTCCGGTAAGTGACTAGACCCGCCAGCGGGACAGCCTGCGTTCGATCAGTACGAGAACGGCGTTGAGCGTCAGCCCGAGAACCGAGATGGCGACGATGCCCGCATACATGTTGGGGATCTGGAAGTTGAACTGGGAGGCGGTGATCAGGTAGCCGAGGCCTGCCTTGGCCCCGACCATCTCGGCGGCGATCAGCACGAGGATCGACGACGCCGCCGCCATGCGGATTCCGGTGAAGATGGTGGGAACGGCGGCGGGCAGCACGACCTTCTGGAACAGGCGCACGGGCGACAGTCCCAGCGAGGACGCCGACTTGATCAGCAACGGGTCGACGGTGCGCACACCGGAGATCGTGTTCAGCAGGATCGGGAAGGTGCACGCGTAGATCACCAGGGCGATCTTGGACTCCTCACCGATGCCGAGGATCAGGATGAACACGGGGAGCAACGCCAGCGCCGCCGTGTTGCGGAACAGCTCCAGGATCGGGTTCAGGAAGTCCGACACCGGGCGGTACCAGGCGATCGCGATGCCCAGCGGGATCGCGATCACGACCGCCACGAAGAATCCGATCAGGGCGCGGGAGAGGCTGGCGGAGACGTGCTGCCACAGCTCACCGCTCTTGACCAGATCGAAGAATGCCTCTACCACCGTGGTGAACGGGGGAAGGAACACCTCGTCGACGAGACCGACCCGCGGAGCGATCTCCCACAGTGCCAGGAAGGCGACGATCGCGACGGACGGCTTGAGGATCCGCCAGACGATCGGACGCAGTGCCGCACCGGCACGCTGGACGGCACCCGGCTGCGGCGGGGTGGAAGCGGGCGACGGAGCCGAGGTCCCGGGTCGATCGATTGCGACGGGAGCCTCCGGTGACGCGAGTGCGCTAGACATGTGCTTCCTCCTTCTCGATTACCTGTGCACGCTCCACTTCGCCGTGCAGCAGCGTCCAGATGCGGTGGCGGTAGTGCCGGAACTGCTCGTTGGACCGGACGTCCTCACCGCTGCGGTCGATGTCGATGTCGACGAACGTCTTCACCCGGCCGGGCCGCGACGTCAGGACGGCGACCCGCTGCCCGAGGTAGATGGCCTCGTCGATGCCGTGCGTGATGAACAGGATGGTCTTGCCGGTGGCCTTCCAGATGCGTAGCAATTCGTCCTGCAGCGACTCACGGGTCTGCGCGTCGAGCGCCGCGAACGGCTCGTCCATCAGCAGCACCTCGGGATCGAACGCGAGGCTGCGGGCGATCGCGACGCGCTGCTTCATGCCGCCCGACAGCTCGTGCGGGTACCGGTCGCCGAAGCCCTTCAGGCCGACGAGTTCGAGGTAGTGCTCGGCGAGTTCGCGCCGTTCCTTCTTGGGCAGTCCCTTGGCCTCGAGCCCGAACTCGATGTTGTGCCGGGCCGTCCGCCACGGCAGGAGTGCGTACTGCTGGAAGACGATTCCGCGGTCGAGACCCGGCCCGGTCACCGGCTGCCCGTCGAGCAGGATCCGGCCCGACGTGGGGGTGCTGAGTCCGCCGAGCAGGTCGAGCAGCGTGGACTTCCCGCAACCACTCGGCCCGACGAGGACGAGGAATTCACCGTCCGCGAGATCGATGTCGATGTCCTCGATCGCGGTGAACTTGTCCTTGGACCCTCGCACGTCGAACTGTTTGGTGACGTGCTCGAGGCGGAGCTTGGGCGTCTGAACCCGATCGGGGTTCGAGGCGGTGGTGCTCATTTCTGTCCTTCCAGTACTTCTCCGTCGGGCCCGCTCTCGGGCTGGAACGTGCCGTTGGCGTACGGGTTGAATTCGTTGGTGTAGAGGTCGGTTGCGGTCAACTTGCCCTCGTCGAGCTCACCGTTGCGGACGAGCCAGTCGATCCAGGTCTGCAGCTCCTTCTCCTGGATCACGGCCCCAGCGACGGGAATCCCGGAGCTGCGCCAGTAGTCGATGGCCTCGTCGCTCTCGTTGCGGCCACGCTTGTCGATGATGCTCTTGAACCGTGCGACGACCTCCTCAGGCGGAGTCACCTGGGTCCATCGGATGGCCCGGGCCGTGCCCTGCACGAAGTCCGCAACGGCGTCCTTGTTCTTCGCCAGGAAGTCGTCGCGCACCACGTAGGTTCCGTAGCTGAATGCGCCGAACAGATCCCGGTCCGTGAACAGCGGCCGGATACCCCCACGCTCCTGGGCTGTTTCGCGGAAGATCCCGTTGATGGCGGCCACGTCGATCTGACCTTCGCGCAGGGCCGCTTCGTTGTTCACCGGCGGGACGACGGTCAGCTCCACCTGCTTGATCTCGTCCTGGGTCAACCCCTGCTGGGCCAGCCACTCCCGGACCAGGAACTCGTGGTGCGCACCGAGCGTGTTCATCCCGACCTTCTTACCGATCAGGTCGCGCGCCGAGCGAATGGGGCTGCCGTCCAGCACGAAGTATCCCGTGTACTCGCCGGCATCCGCACCGTAGGAACTCAGCACCGACGTGATCGGTGCCCCCGCGGCATTGAGTTTGACGACGGCTCCGTTGAACGCCGAGCCGAACTCGATGTCACCGGTGGCCGCCGACTGGATGTCCTGCGGGCCGCTGGTGGTGTCGCCGACCCATTCGAGCTTGATCTTGTCGTAATACCCCAGGTCCTCGGCGAGTTCGTGGAATCCCACGTCCCCGGCCCACCCCTGGTAGCGCAGGACCGACTTCCCGTCCTCTGTGGTGGCGGTCTCCGACGAGCCGGCGCACCCCGCCACTCCCGAGGCCAACGTGAACAGTGCTGCGGTTGCCGCGAGGGCGCGCACGGCGCCGCGCCGGAACCGGGAGTGGGACATCGACGTCACTTTCTTCTCGTGGGGATCTGGGGTGGAGTTCACTTGGCGGCCAGCGCTTGTCCGTCGGGGCCGCTGTCGGCGGGGTACGTGCCGTTGGCGTACGGGTTGTACTCGTTGGTGTAGACGTCGGCGGGTGTGAGCTTGCCGTCCTCGAGTTCCCCGTTGCGGACCAGCCAGTCGATCCAGGTCTGAATCTCCTTGTCGGTGATCACGCCACCGGGACCCGCCACACCCGGCGACTTCCAGTAGTCGACGAGGTCGGTGGTCTCGTTGCGGCCGCGCTTGGTGATGATGTCCTTGTACTTCGCGATCACGTCGTCGCGCGGAGTCGTCTGGGTCCAGCGGATCGCGCGTGCCGTGCCCTGCACGAAGTCCGCGACGGCGTCCTTGTTCTTCGCGATGAAGTCGTCGCGGAACAGCAGCGAACCGTAGGTGAAGGAACCGAAGATGGATTCGTCGGTGAACAGCGGGCGGATGCCGCCGCGTTCGACCGCCTTGTCGCGGAACACGCTTCCGAGCGTGCCGACGTCGATCTGACCCTGCCGCAACGCCTGTTCGGTGTTCACCGGCGGAACGACGGTCAACTCGACCTGCTTGATCTCGTCGGGGGTCAGGCCCTCCCGCGCCAGCCACTCACGCACGAGGAACTCGTGGTGCGCGCCGAGCGTGTTCATGCCGACCTTCTTGCCGATCAGGTCACGTGCCGACGTGATCGGGCTTCCGTCGAGCACGTAGTACCCGTTGAACGTCTCCTTGTCGGAGCCGTAGTAGCCGATGACGGACGTGATCGGCGAATCGGCCGCGGCCAGCTTCAACACCGCACCGTTGAACGCGCCACCGAAGTCGGTCTGCCCCGTGGCCGCATTCTGGATGCTCTGCGGCCCACTGGTGGTGTCGCCGATCCAGTTCAGTTCGACCTTCTGGTAGTAGCCCAGGTCGGCCGCGAGTTCCGGGAACGAGACCTGCCCCGTGGTCCCCTCGTAGCGCAACACCGTCTTCCCGTCGGCTGTCGTGGTGGTCTCGGAACCGGAGCACGCGACAGCGAGGCTGGTGAACGTGAGAAGGGCGGCCGCTGCGGCCAGAGTCCGCGCGAAACGTGGACGAATCATCGAAGGTCTTCCTAGTGTGTGATGCCCGCACACGACGAAGCGGCGGGTCGTGCGAGCGCACTCCCGAACCCGCCCGGCGGTCGCCGGACGGGTGAGCAGGACGTGCAGAAGAAAAAGGGGTGCGAAAAAGCCAGGTCAGCTACGACAGCCGAAACACTGGAACATGGCAGACTCCCTGGACGTGGTGTGGTCGCCACACCATACGTCCGGACCCACCACCAGGGTCAACGGTTACGCACACGACGGATTTTATGTCTGGACCGCACGTAGGATATCGGCATGCCCACTGCGACGCTGGTAGACGAATTCGAGTCCCACCGGCCGCATCTGCTCTCCGTAGCGTACCGGCTGACGGGAAGCGTCAGCGACGCGGAGGACGCCGTGCAGGAGTCGTGGCTACGACTCGACGACGCGGACGCCGCGAACATCCGCGACCTCCGGCCGTGGCTCACGACGGTGGTCGGGCGGATCTGCCTCGACCGGTTGCGGTCGGCCGCGGTGCGGAGGGAACAGTATGTCGGCCAATGGCTTCCGGAACCCATCGTCACCGGACTGTCGCCGTCAGCTGAGCCGGACCCGCTGGAAGCGGTCGTCAGGGACGAGGACAACCGCCTCGCCGCGCTGATCGTGCTCGACACGCTCACCCCTGCGCAACGGGTCGCGTTCGTGCTGCACGACGGTTTCGGGGTGCCGTTCGACGAGGTAGCCGGGATTCTCGGAATCGAGACGCCCGCGGCGCGTCAGCTCGCGTCGCGGGCCCGCAAGGCCGCTGCCGCAACCACACCCGCCGTTCCCGACGAGGAGCATGCGCTCGCCGTGCAGCGACTGCTCGAGGCACTCGCCGCCGGCGACCTCGACGCGGTGGTCGCGGCGCTGCACCCGGACGCTCTCGTCATCGGCGACGCCAACGGCACCACGAGCACCGCCGTCAACGTCATCCGCGGCGCGGACAAGTTCGCCCGCTTCTTCCTCGGTCTCATCGAGCGGTACGGGCCGGCGGTGTTCACCGTCATGCAGCCGGTCCTGGTCAACGGCCAGCTGGGCTTCTTCAGTTCCGCACTCACCGGCGACGAGGCCCACCGCAGCTCGCCGCCGCGAGTGGGTGGGTTCACCGTCCGGGACGGACTCGTCTACGCGGCGTACGACATCGCCAATCCGGAGAAGTTCGGCGGGATCAGGCTCCCGGACCCTCCTTCGTGACCGCGGCGTCGTCGGCCCACGGCACCCGGCACGAATCGGTGCCGAAACCCTGCTCCGTGATGCCCAGCGCCGAGTACATCCGGGCGCGCATGTTCTCGATGCCGATCTGGTAGGACAGTTCGACGACACCGGCCCGGCCGAACCGGCGCTCGAGGTCTGCGACCTGTTCGTCGGTGACCGTGGTAGGCGTCGCCGTCATCGCGTCGGCGTATGCGATGGCCGCGCGCTCGTCCTCGCTGTACGCGGGCGAGTCGGCGTAATCGGCGATGTGCTGGAGCCGCTCCACGTCGAGGCCGTCGAGGCGTTGCAGCATCGTGCCGAAGTCCACGCACCACGAGCAGCCGATCGTCCACGCCACGCGGTAGACGGCGATCTCCCGCACGTTCGCGGGAAGCACGGTCGACGCCTTCTGCACCGCCAGCTCGTGCCGGGCCGAGGCGACGAACAGCTTGCGGTGATGGGCGAGCACGGTGAACGGCTCGGGCACCTCGTCGAACTTGTGGGCAGCATATTTGTAGGCGACCTTCACCAGCGGGCTCGCGTCCGCCGGGGCCACTGCGGGAATGCGGGGCATTGCGTCCTCCATCGTCACCGGGCGCCCTTCGCGCGCCGTCTACCGAGAAGACGAGACAGCCCTGCAGAACGTGACGCGGCCCTGTGCAACCCTCGCCGTCACACCGACTACGCTGCAGTAATGCCCGCAACGCCGCGCAACCGCACCGTCCAGCGCTTGCAGCCGTTCGCGTCCACCATCTTTGCCGAGATGACGGCGCTCGCCGTGAGCCACGACGCCATCAACCTCGGTCAGGGTTTCCCCGACACCGACGGTCCCGCGTCCATGCTCGACACCGCGCGCCGAGCCATCGCGGACGGGCTCAACCAGTACCCGCCCGGCCCCGGCATGCCCGTGCTCCGCCAGGCGATCGCGGCCGACCGCCTGGCCCGGTACCGGCTCGACCACGACCCCGACTCGGAGGTGCTGGTCACCGTCGGCGCCACCGAGGCCATCAGCGCCGCCATTCTGGGGCTGGTCGAACCGGGTGAGGAAGTGGTGCTGATCGAGCCGTACTACGACTCCTACGCGGCGTCTGTCGCGCTGGCGGGGGCGGTGCGCCGCAGCGTGCCGCTCACCCGCTCCGGCACGAAGTTCGTCGTCGACCTCGACGCTCTGCGCGCCGCGATCACACCGAAGACCCGGATGCTGGTGATCAACACCCCACACAATCCGACCGGCACCGTGTTCACCCCGGAGGAGATCGCCGCCGTCGCGGAGCTGGCGTGCGAGCACGACCTGCTGGTTCTCAGCGACGAGGTGTACGAGCACCTGGTGTTCGACGGCCGGACGCACACCGCCCTGGCCACTCTGCCGGGAATGTACGAACGGACCGTCTCGGTGTCGAGCGCCGCCAAGACGTTCAACGTCACCGGGTGGAAGATCGGCTGGGCGTGCGGTCCGGCGGAACTGATCGACGCCGTCCGGACCGCGAAGCAGTACATGTCCTTCGTCGGCGGCGGACCGTTCCAACCCGCGGTGGCGCATGCGCTGAGCCACGAGCAGCAGTGGGTGAAAGAGCTGCGGGACAGTCTCCAGGCCAAGCGGGACGTGCTGTACGACGCGCTCGTCGCGTCCGGTCTGGAGGTCTATTCGGGCGGCGGCACGTACTACCTGTGCGCCGACATCACCGCGATCGGCGAACGCGACGGCATCGACTTCTGCCGCGGGCTCCCGGAGCGCATCGGCGTGGCCGCGGTGCCGGTCAGTGTGTTCACCGACCATCCGCAGCCGTGGAACCCGCTGGTGCGGTTCGCGTTCTGCAAGCAGGATCACGTGCTCGAGGAGGCGGCGCGGCGGCTCCGGACCCTCGGGGAGCCCGGATCGTGACTGCCCGCACCATCCCCGCCGACTTCGTCCGGCGGTCGCTCGAACTGTCGGCGCGCAGTGGGGTCGATCTCTCCCCCGCGCTGTCGGCGGCGGGAATCACGACGGCGTCGCTGGAGGATCCGCTGGCCCGGTTGACGCCGACCCAGGTCACCGCGTTCACCCAGGCGGTCTGGCAGATCACGGGCGACGAATTGTTCGGCCTCGGGCCGGCCCCGGTCCCCCGCGGCACGTTTCGGCTCGTCTGCCTCGCACTGATCCACACCGCGGATCTGTCCGCCGCCCTCGAGCGGATGGCCGACATCCTGCGCGCCCTGCCGTCACTGCCCGCGCTGCACATCGGTCCCGGTGTCAACGGCGGAACCCGGATGACCATCGACATCCGCCCGGCCGCGGCCGAACGGTCCATCGAAGACGTGCAGTCGTCGCTCGAGGCGACGCGGGTGACCACCGATTTCCTGCTGATCCTGCTTCATCGTTTCGCGGCGTGGCTCGTGGGCAAGAGGGTCCGGTTGCTGGCGGTGGAACTGCCGTATCCGGCGCCGCTGCCGCAGCTCGCCGAGAACTACGATCACATCTTCGGCGTCCCCGTGACTTTCGATTCCGATATTCCCGCAGTCGAATTCGACAACGCGGTGATGCGGGCGCCCATCATCCAGACCGAGGAGACGCTCGAGGACTACCTCCGAGAGTCACCGACGCTGCTGATGTCGGAGCGTGACTACGACAGCACGGCGTCGGCGCAGGTGCGCCGGGTCCTCGAGCTGGGCATGAAAGGCCGGACGTCGACGGCCGAGGACATCGCGGAGATGCTGTCGATCAGCGTCCCCCACCTGCGCCGCCTGCTCCGGCAGGACGGGACGTCGCTGAATCAGCTGCGCGAGGAAGTGCTCCGCGACGCCGCCGTGGCCGGGCTCCGGCGCGGCGAGACCGTGGAGGACCTGTCGGCGCGGCTCGGCTTCTCCGAGCCCAGCGCGTTCCGCCGCGCCTTCAAACGCTGGACCGGCAGCACCCCGAGCTCCTACCGCGGAGCGTGACAGCGCGTCAGCTGACGCAGAACTCGTTGCCCTCGGGGTCTGCCATCGTGACCCACTCGCTCGGCCCCTGCCGGCCGCGGTGGAGCACGGTGGCGCCGGACTGCTCCAGCTTCTCGGCGACCTCGTAGCGGGCGTCCCCGACCCTGATGTCCAGGTGGAGCCGGTTCTTCACCGTCTTCCGTTCGGGAACCAGCTGGAACAGCACACGCGGGCGCTCCGGGTGCTCCGGATCGCGGATGGCCTGACCCTCCCGCCAGACCAGGACACCCTCGAACTCCATGGTGTCGGACTCCTGCGCGTGGCCGGCCTGGACGAGCCCGCGGATGAACTCCTCGTTGCTCGGCTCCACCTCCCAGCCGAGCGTCTGCGCCCACCATTTGGCCAGGGTATGCGGGTTCTCCGAGTCCACTGTGACTTGAAATTCATATCCCATGGCCCGACGGTACAGCGGGGCACCGACAGGTGCCGGTGAGCCGAGTCCAGGACCTGCCGGTTTCAGGGTTTGACGAGGATCCGGATGGGATCTCCCTCATGGTTCGCGAGTTTCTCGATGCCCTTTGCGACGTCTTCGAGCGGGATGATCTCGCTGATCGACCGCGACAGGTCGAGGCGGCCACGGGACACCAGTTCGGCGAGGGTTTCGATGTCCACGTTCTTGTAGCCGAGGTGGCCGAGCACCTGCTTCTGGGACAGCCCGAACTGTGCGGTCGTTCCCACCGAGGCCTCCTGCGCGCTCAGCCCGACCGCGACGAGTCGGCCACCCACCGTCAGGCAGTCGAGTGCCTGCTCGAATGTCACTTTCAGTCCGGCCGCGTCGAACGCGACGTCGAGCATCCGGCCGCCCGTCGCCTCGGCGACCTTCTCCTTCAGGTTCTCGTCCCGGGAGTCGAACGCGTAATCGGCCCCGAGCTCCAGGGCACGTTCCCGCACAGCGGGATTGATGTCGAACGCGATCACGGGGACAGCTCCGACCAGGCGTGCC
Source organism: Rhodococcus sp. LB1 (assembly GCF_001583455.1). Taxonomy (NCBI): domain Bacteria; kingdom Bacillati; phylum Actinomycetota; class Actinomycetes; order Mycobacteriales; family Nocardiaceae; genus Rhodococcus; species Rhodococcus sp. LB1. Next base: position 41,307 of record NZ_LTCZ01000406.1, read on the forward strand.
AGCTGCACGATGTGAGTGCCGACTCCACCCACGCCCCACACCCCGACGGTCTCCCCGACCACCACCTTGCCGGTGCGCACGACCGCGCCGAACGGCGTCGACACCGCGTCGGCGAGGATGGCCGCCTGCTCGAACGGAACGTTGTCCGGGATGCGGGTCAGTCCCCCGGCCTGCGCCACCGTGTACTCGGCCCACGCGCCGTCGTAGGCGAACGCCATGAGCTGGATGTTCAGACAGTTCGTGAGGTCCCCGCGGCGGCAGTTGCGGCACGCGAAGCAGGGCCTGCCCGCGGACGGCACGACGCGGTCTCCCTCGGACCAGCCGGTCACTCCGGCACCGAGTTTCGCGATGGTGCCCGACGCCTCGTGGCCCTGCGTCACCTCGGGCAGCAGTGCGGGAAACGTGCCGTCGATCAGGCTCAGGTCGGAATGGCAGATGCCGCAGAACTCCACTTTGACGAGCACTTCACCGGGGCCGGGTTCCGGAATCGGAACATCTTCGACCGCAATGCTTTTCGTGTCGGCATGGAATCGCTGCGCCCGCATGGTCTCCGCCATCTCTCGCCCCTTCGTCGTCGTCGCTTCCGACGGTACCCGCGAAACATGCTCATGCGTGCATGATTCAGGCCACTGCCGATTCAGACCGTCGCGGGCCGCGTCCGGTCGAGGGCGAGGTGAACGGCGAGGCCGCCGAGGACGCTTCCCATCACGAACTTCTGCGCACGCAGCCACACCGGGCGTCCGGACAGGAACGTCGCGACAGTTCCTGCGACGCAGACGATCAGCGCGTTCACGGTGAGCGCGACCACGATCTGCACGGTGCCCAGCAGCAGGCTCTGCAACCACACCGGCCCGGCGCCGGGATGGACGAACTGCGGGATCAGCGCCAGGTACATCACCGCGATCTTCGGATTGAGCAGGTTGGTCGTGAGACCCATCAGGAACAGCCGGGCAGACGAATCCCGGGGCAGCAGCGTCCGTGCAGGCGCGAACGGTGTGTGCCCGCCGGGCCGCAACGCCTGCCACGCCAGCCAGCCCAGATAGCACGCGCCCGCCAGCTTCAGCGCGGTGTACGCCTGCGGTACGACGGAGAACACCGCCGAAATACCCAGTGTCGCAGCAGCCAGATAGCACAGGAATCCGAGAGCGACACCGGCCAGCGAGACCAGTCCCGCCGCCCTGCCCTGAGTGATGCTGCGCGAGACCAGATACACCATGTTGGGTCCCGGTGTGAGAACCATGCCGAGGGCGATCGCCGCCACTCCGAATACCGCCGCCGAATCGATCATGCCCGTGACGATCCCACCGCGGCGCCGCGCCGTCGCGGTCCAGTCCGGCCTCGGTGGACCTGTGTCCGGGTTGCATTCGTCGACGACCAGTGGGAACGTCGGAAGAGTAAAGCGTTGTCCAATCCGAAAGGGTGAAACACGAGTTATGCGTACGGCCGTAGCCGACAACTACCCCACGAGGGACCGCAACGAGTGCACGATGACCGTCCGCCAGGACCCGGTCACCTGGTCGGACCAGAAACGGGGTGATATCCGCTCCGGTCCGCTCACCGCGAATCAGATTGCCGTCTACGACAAACGCGGATATCACTCCGCCGAGTCGATCATCCCACCACGCGACGTGTTCAACCTGGTCGACGAGATGACCCGCCTCGCCGAGACCGACACACTGCGCGGCGACGACCGCGTCGTGCGGGAGAACGGCGACGGCGCCGTCCGTTCCGTGTTCGACGTCCACCGCCTCAGCGACGTCGTCGACGAGATCATCCGCCGCCCCGAGGTCGTGGGTATCGCCCGGCAGATCCTCGGTTCGGACGTCTACGTCCACCAGTCGCGACTCAATTTCAAGCCCGGTTTCACCGGCGGCCCGTTCTACTGGCACTCCGACTTCGAGACCTGGCACGCCGAGGACGGCATGCCCACTCCTCGCGCCGCGAGTATCTCGATCGCGCTCACCGAGAACTACGGGCACAACGGCGGGCTGATGATCATGCCCGGATCTCACCGCGCGTTCGTGTCGTGCGCCGGCGAAACCCCCGAGGACTACTACAAGGAATCGCTGGTCAGCTACGTTCCACCCACGGGGTCGCCCGATCAGCCGACGCTCACCCGGATGGCGAACGAGTACGGCATCGACATGATGACCGGACCGGCCGGCTCCGCCACCGTGTTCGATTCCAACTGCATACACGGTTCGAACGGCAACATCACGCCGTTCGCGCGTTCCAACCTCTTCATCGTGTTCAACAGTGTCGAGAACACCCTGACGGCACCGTTCTCGGCGCCCGCACCGCGCCCCGACTATCTCGGTAGCCGGGATTTCACCCCCTTGCGGTAGCGAGCACCATGACGTACCGCGGCCCCGCTCCCTGACGTCGGAGCGGGGCCGCGGTCTGTCGATGCCGCGAAACCCGTAGCCTTCGCGCCGCCCTGCATGCGACGATGACTGAGCACGGTTCGACCGCCCGGCCGGGCGCCGGCCGACCCTTCATCTCCCGGAACGGGGAATGATGTTTGCCTATATCGCGCGCACCGTCGTCGCACACCCGTGGCACGTCATCGCGACCTGGGTGGTCGCGGCGATAGCCGTCATCCTGTTCGCACCGAGTCTCGACGACTACACCACCGGTAACCAGCAGACGTTCCTGCCCAGTTCATTCGAGTCCTCCGAGGCGCAGGCCGTCGGCAATGAATACTTCCCGAGCCTGTCGGGCGCCACCGGCAGCCTGGTGGTGGTCCGTGCCGACGCCGCCCCACTGTCACCCGCCGACCAGCAGACGGCACTGAATCTCGCGACCTCGCTGCAGAATTCGGCGATCCCGGGAGTTGTGAGCGTGCAGGGGTCGCCTGCGTCGCTGTCCGCCGACGGGAAGGCTGCCGCACTGCAGGTGGTGTTCGACGGACAACCCGGCGACGACCAGGTCAACGACGCCGTGCCGGTCATCCGGGGCGACGCCGAGCAGCAACTGAACGGCACAGGCCTGGTGAGCGGGCTGACCGGGAACGCAGCCATTCAGGTCGACACCACCGCCGCCTACGACAACGCCGACAAGGTCATCACGATCGCCACGGTGATCGTCATCCTCACCCTGCTCGGCCTGATCTTCCGCAGCCCCGTCATCGCCGTCCTGCCGGTACTCGTGATCGGCGTGGTGCTGTCGGTGGTCACCGGACTGACCGCCGTGCTCGCCGATCTGTTCGACTTCCAGGTCAGCACGTCGCTGCAATCCATACTCGTGGTCGTTCTCTTCGGTGTCGGCACCGACTACATCGTCTTCCTGTTGTTCCGCTATCGCGAACGTCTCCGGCAGCAGGCCGCGGCAGGGTCCACCACCGACACGCATCGAGAAGCTCTCGTGTTCTCCACCGACGTCGTCGGGCGCGTCGTGGCGTCGTCGGCGCTCACGGTCATCGTCGCGTTCGCCGCCCTGCTGCTGGCGAAACTCGGCTCGCTCACCACGCTCGCGCCGGGACTCATCGTCGCCGTGGCCGTCATGCTGGTGACGGCGTTGACGCTCATCCCCGCCGTGTTCACCGTGCTGGGCCGCCGCCTGTTCTGGCCGCTCGGACCGGGGCACGACAGCCCCCACACACCGTTCGCCTCGATCGGCGCCGCGATCGGGCACCGCCCAGCCGTGTTCGCCATCGCGATCGGCGTCGTGTTGATCGCGCTCGCCTCCTTCGCGTCCGGCTACAAGTCGACGTACAACACGCTGGGGGAACTGCCCTCCGACACGCCGTCACAGCGGGCGTTCGACACCCTCGATCAATCCTTCCCCGCGGGTGCGCTGAGCCCGACCCAGGTGTACGTCGTGGCTCCCGGACCACTCGATCCCGCGTCGCTGACCCCGCTCGTCACCGCTCTCACGCAGGTGCCGGGAGTGTCCTCGGTCGCCCCGCCGCGACCCAGTCAGGACGGTCGCGCCGCGCTCGTCAACGTCGTACTCGCCGACGACCCCTACTCGAACGCGTCCCTCGACCTCGTCGAGGGACCGATCCGCGATGCCGCCCACGGCGCGGTCCCCGGTTCGGAAGTCGTTGTGGGAGGGCAGACGTCCACGTTCGTCGACGTCCGCGCGCAACTCGCGGCGGATACGCGCCTCGTGTTCCCCGTCGCCGCAGTCGCGATCGCGTTGATTCTCGCCCTCCTCCTGCTCGCCGTGCTCGCCCCGCTCAACCTGCTGGTGTGCGTCGCACTCACGTTCGTCGCCACCCTCGGCGCCGTGGTGCTCCTGTTCCTGCACGGCCTCGGCTACGACGGGATCGACTTCTCGATTCCGATCGTGCTGTACCTGTTCGTCGTCGCTATCGGCACCGACTACAACATCCTGCTGGCCTCGCGACTGCGCGAGGAATTCCGCAACGGGTACACCCCGCGTGAGTCCGCGCGGATCGCCGTCTCCAACGACGCCCCCACCGTGGCCGCCGCCGGTCTGATCCTGGCGCTGACCTTCGCTTCCCTGACCCTCACCGGACTGGCCAACCTCGCCGAACTCGGCTTCGGTGTCGCGATCGGTGTCGCCATCGGAGCCTTCGCGATGGCCCCGATGCTGGTACCGAGCCTGTCGGCACTCGAACGTCGCGCCTTCTGGTGGCCGAGCAGGCAGAAGACGACCGTCGACACCGGCGACGACCGCGAACCTGCCGTGCCCCGGTAATTGCAGCCGTCACCTGCGTTTGTGCACAGGCGATCACTACGCTCGGTTCCATGAGCGCATTCGCCGAAGCCGGCCTCAGCGAATGCGCGCGGGCGAACATGGACTGCATGCCGGGCTTCGGCACGTTCCTCGTTCTCTTCTTGCTCACGCTCTTCACCATTGGAATGGCGTTCGCGATCTCGATGTCGGCGACCCTCTCGATCGTCCTGGCGAGACCAGGCGTCCTCCGTGGCGCGCTCTGGTTCGTCGCCGTCTGGATCGTCCCGCTCCTGGGCGCGGCCGCGTGGTTTCTCTTCGAGCGCCGCCGCGCGGCCGGCAGCCTTCGCGGTGCGTCGTCGGGCGGCGACAGCGGGCCGCCGCCCGACGACGTCACGACGACAGTCGGATGAGCACCTTGCTGCTGCCGCTGCCGCGGTCGGCGGCGACGTCCATCGCCTCGCCGGCCCGGTCGATCGGGTACCGGTGCGTGATCAGTGGGCTCACATCGAGTCCGTCGTGCATCGCCCCGACCGCGTCGGTGATTTCGTCGACGAATCGGTAGGAACCGATCCACGTGATCTCCCGGGTGACGAGATCGCCGAGGTTCGCCGGAACTGGGGCACCCGGCAGGTTTCCCACCTGCACGACGGTGCCACCGCGCGCGGTGGC
>NZ_LTCZ01000407.1:0-25790 GCF_001583455.1 Rhodococcus sp. LB1
GCCTCCGGTTCCTCGACCCTTTCAGGTTCGGGCAGGTTGAGCGTGGGCAGTCCGTTCTCGTCGGTCGGGGCGGCCGCCGTCATCACAGCCTGAGCCGGATCGGGGTTGTCCTCGCGTATCTGGTCGTTCGCCACTACCACGGCCGCAACGATGGCGGCGGCCATGCCAATTGCGGCTGCGGTCTTCACGTATGGGCGGCGACCACCGGCAGGGCCACGTGTTCTCCGGGCTGCCGGCGGTAATGGCTTGGCCGACCCCCCGGGCACCGCACCAGTGGTGGGAGTGCCTGGGGGGACGTCGCCGGTGGGTGTACCACCGAGAAGGTCGATTACGGCGGGATGCCGCGAGGACTTACGTCCGAGGTTCGGCTTCTTCATGGTGTTGCACCCACTCTCTCGGTATCAGTTGCCGTGCGCGACGCCGCCGCCGACGGCGCTGGCCAGCAGGTTCCCCGCCAGACCCGGCGTGGCGTCGTTGAAGAACGAATTGAGGGTGTTGTTGACCTGCTCGATCGCCTGCTGTCCTCCGGGCTGGGCCGAGGCGAAGTCGCGGGCCTGCTGGTCGATCGCGGGCGCAGACTCGACGGTGTCCTGCACGGTCGACGCGGCGGCCTGTCCGATCGGGCCGGAGTTCTCCCAGTCGGTGAGGATCGTCTCGGTCTGAGCGGTCACTGCCTCCTGGTCGATGTCCGGGACTTCGACCTCGTGGGGTTCGCCCTTGTCGCCCGCCGCGAGCGGGGTGACCGCGGCCACTGCGATGCCGCCGCCGACCAGGGCGCCAGCAGCAGCGGCGGGGATACCCGCTGCCGCGGCACCGATACCCGCGCCCGCGGCGGTGCCGATGACGCCGACCGGCACCCATCCAATTCCGGGGAGGAAGACGGTGCCCGCGGTCATTCCGGCGATGCCGCCGATAGTGCCGCCGACCAGAGCGCCTGCGGTGGCGGCCGTCGCGCCTGCGGTGAGGGCACCGACGCTCGCCCCTGCTGCTCCGGCACCGACCTGGGCGGCGGCGATCCGGTCGGCTCGGTCGGTCTCGACACCCATCGATCGCCAGGCCGTCGACACCTCTGATTCGACCACCGCGAAGGTGTTGTTGGTGCGGTCCTTGTCCTCGTCGGTGATCCAGTTCGGCTGCTTGATGTGTATTTCACCGATCCGGAGGGTGTCGCGTGGAGCGATTATCGGAGCGGTCGGCGCGACGGCGGTCGGCAGGTGCAATTCCTGCACCTGGACCGGTGCGACGTAGTAGTCGTCCGGCGTGACGTACGAGTCGTTTTCGTAGTCGTAGTTCGGCAATGCTCGCCATTCGATGTCCTGGTACGCGGCGGGCGGGGCGACCCAGTACTCCGGTTCCGCCGGCGCCTTGGGGACGTATGCGGGCTCGGCCTCGGGTGCCGGTGTGGAGGTGGTGGTTCCGCCCTGAGTGTCGGCTCCGGTCACACCTTCTTGGTTGCTTCCACCGGTGACACCTCCCTGGATCGGCGCGGCCACCGCGGACGGCGTCAGGGCGATACCGGAGGCCAGGGCAGCCGTGGCTACCGCCAGGGCAGTGGCCGCGTGCGTAGCGTTGGCTCGACGGTGCCGGCCACCTGCGCGGCGCGCGGCCCGATTGCCGGCGGGGATCTGGTTGCTCATCTCGAGTGTGCCTTTCAGCTGGGATCGGCCCGAATGCGGCCGGTGAACGAGGTGGGTCGGAGAAGTCCTCGAAGTGACGTCCGGCTCGGGACTGGCCGGACCAACGCATCAGCCAGCGGCACGGTCCATCAGGCCGATGGCGGTCGAGGCGAGCACGGTCAGCGCGTCTTGGGTCTGACGGCGCAACTGAGACAACGCGATGCGCTTGCCGCCGGCGAACAGTGGCTCGTACGGCATCCGGCATACCGGTACCGCCAGGTTGCTGAACCGCTCGACGATGTCGTGTTCGTCTTCTGGGATGTCTCCGGGGCCATCGGTGATCACGATGACTGTTCGGCTCAACAGGTTCGGTCGGACGGCGGCGAGGGCCTTGAGTGTGCGTTGTGCGCCGATGGCGGCGTCGGTGCGGATCGGCACAGGGATGACAGCCACATGCGCGGCGCCGGCCACCCACTGCCAACTGTCGGCGAGGCTCGAGTTCCCGGTATCGGCGACGATCAGGTCCCGGTGCTGACTGAGGATCATTCCCAGCGCCTGCGCCTGGTCGTACCTGAGAGGCGCGGCCGCACCGCCAATCACGACATCCGCCCCGCTCGGTTGCTGCGTCAGGTACTGCCTCAGCGTCGTCGGCCGGACATCGGTTGCCGCGGGGCTGATCTCCGCCAGCAAGCCGAGCGCATCCGAGCCATGAGCGGGCGGAACTGCCACCCGATCGGGGAAGCTACCACCCACTTCCCCGAGGTCGGCGCATACAACGCGGCGGGAGCCGCGATAGGTGGCAATGCTGTCGGTCAGCGCAATCGACAGAGGCGTCTTCCCGACACCACCTTTGACCTGCATTACACCGATCAGCGCACGGTCCGGCAGCGGGCCCGCGATGATGGTCTGCGCATACCGCAGCCGCATCTCCAGTGAGGCTTCTTTCGGCACCAGTTTCAGCCCGAGCGCTGCATTCAGCCGCCCTCGCAGGCCGAGCCGGGCCGGATCACTTGCCACGGGCGAGGCCGGCGCCGCCACCAGATCCGCCAGCGCCTCCAGTGGGCCGGTGACGGCCTCGTCGGCTCCCTGGTACTGCGGAGTGCGGGAACGGGTCTGCGAGTGGGCCTGCGGCCGACTAGGGGCCGGCGTCTGCGGGTGCGGAACAACCTCAGACTGGGTCTCGTACGTGATGGGTTCGGCAGCCACGACCACGGGCCCCGTCGGTGGTGCGGAGGAGTCCTCCGCCCGTGCCGGCGGGGGTGCCGTGGGCACGGTGGTGGGGATCGGTGTGCTGAGCGTGCGCGGCTCTACCTTGCCGTTCGGGAGGACGGTCAGGTGGCGGCTGTTCTCGCCCTTCCGGTACACGACCTGCAGATCGACGTTCTGGTCCTTGGCGACTGAGTGCAGGAACCTGTGCACCACGGCCTCGAGCGTCTCGGTTTCGGTCGCTTGCAGGTCCACCGGGTCCACTTCGGCGGAGGCAAGGATCGCGCGGGCAGTCGTTTCGGAGGTGATCTCGACATCGATGGTCGGTGTCATCTTTAGTTGATCCCGCTGAAGGCGTTGGCGCCGGACAGCTCGGTGTCCATCTCGTCAACGATGGTTTGTGTGCGGTCGAGAGCTGCAAGCGCCTTGTCGCGGGCTTCACCTTCAGGCAGTGCCTCGTACACCGCGCGGCGCTTGTCGACTGCGTCTTTGATCTCGACCAGGCGGTCGCGGGTCAGCTCCTGTGTCTCACTGAGCTTGGCGAGCCATCCGGGCACGGAATCCTTGAGGTATCCACGTAGTTCGGTAATCACCGGATCGCTGACACCTTTGGTGACGAACGGGCTGCGCAGCGCGCTGATGTCCTCGGTGGTCGGGGTGATCGACTGGGAGATGCGGCGGCTCATGGTGTGTCCCCTCGGGTTGGTTGTGTGATCGGTGGAGCGGTGGAAATCAGTCGACGTAATGGGCGTCGTGGATGGCCGTCTGGCTGACGTTTGAGAGCGGTCCGAAAGAACCGCCGATAGTCGATCCGAGTAGTCCTGCAGCCGCAGCGATCGACCCGATGGCCGGTCGGGGCATACGCGGTTTGGGCTGCTGCTCCGGGGCGGTGGAATTGGTGTCGGTGTCTTCGGTCATCGAGATTCCTTTCCTAGGGTGGGTGGGGTGTTTCAGACGGTCGCGGGGACCCGGTCGGGCCCGGGGAGGAACACGACGTCAGTGGGGCCGTAGTGGACATTGGTCTTGACCCGTCCGCCGGTGTTGATGGACAACGTCGTTTCGAGGACGTCCCCGGTGTCCTTGTCTCGGATGACGGTGACCGCATCGACGGTGACGGGCACTTCGCTGCCCTGGCCGTCGTCGATGAGCACGACCATGCCCTCGGTGATCGCGGAGGCCGGGATCGCGTCGGCGACATCGTCATCGTCGGCGACAGCGCTCACCGGGCTGTCGCCGAGCACGATTGGTTCCGGAACGTCGCCGTGCTCGCGGGCTCGCTTGGCCAATGCGCGCTCGGATTCGATGAACTCAGCCAGCTCACGCGAGTAGCAGGTGAACTCCGGCGCTTCGGCTGGTTGGAGCCCGTCGATGATTGCCTTCTCCGACTCGGAGAGCTGGCTCCACTTGTTGGGGTGCCGGTCGACGTTCGGGGTCCACCACATCTGTGCGTCGACCGGGCTGCCGTCGGTGCCGAGCGCGATACCGCGCCCCTTCACCGAGGTGTCGACCTCGCGTCCGACCGTGGAGTCACCCCACATCATCAGCGCACCGTCCTGGGAGAGATTCCCGAGGCTCAGGCGCGTGCCGAAGTTGTCACGGGCGTTACCGCTGGCGCCACCGAACAGACTGGCGTCCGGCCGTTGGACACCGAGCAACAAGCGGATGCCGGCCGAGCGCGCCAGCACGGCGAGGTCAGCCCACGCCCCGAGCGGGTCGAGTTCCTTGAGTCGCTCTCGGGTCTCGTCGTCGCCCGTCTTCCCCAGCCGCTGCCACTTGCCGGAGAGAATGAAGAATTCATCGAGGACCGCGATCATCAGCGGTAGCTGCGAGCCCTCGATCTTCTTGTGGTGAATGTAGGCGTTGCGGGCCATCATCTCGGTGTGCGCCACAGCCGGGGTAACCCTCGAGTCCATCGAGTTCGATCATCTTCGGATCGACGCCGACGAACGGGATGCCACGGCGCGCCGCCTCGGTGAGCAACGTGCGGATGACGGATGTCTTGCCGCCGCCTGTCGGGCCCACGATCAAGCAATGCGGCTTGTTCGAGCTCGTTGACACATCCCAAAACATCGTCAGGTCCGCCGCGCCGGTCGCATATGGCAGGTGCCGCAGGTCCTCGTCGACCAGGGCGAGCGGGTGGTCCACCCTAGTCGGCATCGCAGCCACGAGCCGCATCACCAGGTGGCCCTGCGAAGGGGTCCACTCCGTGGTCCAAGTGCGGCCGGACTCGTGCACGCCCGCAAGAGATGCCAGTGCTTCGTCAACCTTTGCTTGGAAGCCGCGCGCACCGGAGTTCATCGACGGCTCGAACGTGATCTTGAAGCCGGTCTCGACGCCGTACTCGTCGACCGAGTCGACGGTGACCTTCGCGTCTTTGAGGATCGCGCCGGCATCGAGCGCCGCCTGCAGCGCCTTGTGCCGCCGGGAGCGAGAGTCGGGGATGATTTCGGCGCGGGTGACGAGGATTCGATTCTTGTGCGCCTCATGCTTGACACGCACCTCCCACTTGCCGCGGCCAGGGCATGCCTCCTCGATTGCCCGGGTCAGCTCGTCGAACGCCTTGGGCCGGATAACGGTGCCGGGGTGCAGTTTGATCGTTGCCCGGCGGATGGCCCGTCGTCCGGGAGCCAGTGAAACGATGACCTTCCGGGGCAGGCGACCGGTGGTCTGACGTACCACGGATTCGAGCATCTGAGTCGACTTGTGCGCGCGGTAGCGGGACACATCGACAGCGCACAGTGCGGCAGCTACAGCGAGCAAAGGCCACTGGTAGCCGTGCAGCTGGGTGAGGAGGTCCGTCGCGGTCTCGTTGCCGTCGACGGCCGGCAGCAGCCGTGGCGCGTACACCGCAGCGGCAGCGCCAGCGACAGCGATCGGTGAGGTGGAGGTGAAGCGGCCGATGCGCGTCGGGTTGCCGTCCGAATCGACCTGCTTGCCTGCGCGTGCGGTGTCGGAGTCGCTGAAGATCTCGCGGTACTGCTGAACCACCCAGTCCTTCACCGGGTCACGACTCGCGTTCACCGCGGCCCCCTTTCGCTCGGTCCGACATTGATGCGGGAGTGATGCGGGAGCACTGTGGCAAAAAACGCGCGCCGGGTTCAACGGGGTATGTGGATAACTTCCGAGCGACGCGTTCGACGAATCGTCCCGAGCCCGTTGGTGCCCACGTAGAGCGTCCCGGCGACTCCGGATCACAGCAGTCTGCGCGTGGCTCACCGAGACCCGGTGTGTGCTTCGCAAGTCGGGGCGAGGTCGGTGTCCGGGGAACTCGTTCGCTGTGTCGATGTGGCCTCCGCGTGGCGGTGTTCGCCGCAGTTGACGGAGCGGCGCGGTACAGCCATAGACCAGCCCGTCGCAGCGCTCCGAACAGCAGTCGCGGATCACGTTGCAGAGCGCCCGAATGAGCGGTCGAGTGGCAGGCGTTTCCACCGTGGTTCGACCGCTGCGGCGAGCAGGTCCAATACCCGCCCGAGCACGCGTGTGAGACGCCTTGCTGCGAGCGATACGGGCAGGGGTAGGCGTTTGTCGGTCGAAGCGGTCCCGATGCCGCCGCGGGGTCCGTGGAGGGTGTGCTTTACAACGTCCCGCTGCGCGGTCGAAACAGCACCGCAGGAAGCGTGTGACATGGGCGTTCCGAAATAGGTTGGCGCGGCGCGATTTCTAGTAGTACACTCCCCCCTAGGCCCGAAGGGCCGGGGGGAGTGACCCCCGGAGGGGGTGGGTTTTCCGCTGTTCCGGACGCTGGATTCGACTGCTCGGACGCCCGTTCTCATGCCTTTGCAGAGCACCCTCTGATCGGTGCCGCACCACACCCTGTTTCAATCCTCATTTTGAGGGCGAGAAGACGCGTGCTTGCGTGCCCCTGAACACGGTGGGCCAAGCCACCGCTTCCACGCTGAATTTGGCGCTGCCACGCCATGCCGCAGCCGCTCCTCCGCCGCGATCCCGTGCACTGCCTGTTGAGCTGCTCTGCGGACCCTCATCTCAGACTGATGGGCAAGGCGTCGTACGCCGAACGCCATACGACCCGTCAGGGGTCTGCGCATGACACCCTCACGGCCCACGCAACCGGTACCCGCGCCCAGCACATCTGTGTGTCACCAGATTGTCGAAAAACAAGCACCACCGATGCGGCGCCGACCACCGCAACGCCCTCCCGGCAGAAGTTATCCACATACCCCGTTGAAGTCGGCGCGGGATTTTTCTTACGGTCGCCCGCACCAAGTTTCAGGTGCTCTCGCCAGATCCGACCCGAGGAGAACCCCATGTCGCTTGCGTCCACCGTCGTCGACGCCGCACTCGCTTCGCCCAGGCCCACCCAAATCGGGGGTGACTTTCTTGCTCAGGAAACCGAGGTGAACACCAACAACCTCAAGGACTGGATCGGCGACAACGTGTTCGTCGTGATCTTCCTGCTGGTTGTCTGCGCGATCGCGCTCGGAGCCCTGAAAAGCAACTTCTCGAAGGTGCTGACAGTCGGCGGACTGTCTCTCGTCGCGATCACCTTCTTCGTGCTCGCCGGTAGCCAGAGCGCGATGAACGGGCTCGGGGCATTTTTCCTCAGTCTCTTCGGCGTCGACGTCTGACGCGTGATCGTCCCTGTGAACAAATCCTCGAAGGGAGTGAGCGCGTGATCGACAACGACGATCTGCTCTATCGCGTGGACTCGCACTATCTCGGGCCCTCCGGCAGAACCCTCCCGATTCGTATCCGGTACTCCGCCGTCGGGGTGGGTGCAGCGATCTTGGTCACGGTCTTCGTTGTCGCCCGCATGATCGTGCACGTCCCTCTGCGGTTCACGCCACTGGCAGTGATGGTCACGCTCACCGTCTTTCTCACGACCAAGATCACCCGGTACATCAACGCCGACCGACCCCTGCATTCCGTGTTCATCGCGGCGTGGAACGACTTGGTGGCGCCACGGTCGCCGAAGCCCGGACAGACCGTCCTGGCCCCGGTGCCAGCTGCCTCACGGCCCGCCGTCTTCGACCTGTCCACTATCCCGATCGAAGGTGAAATCCGATGAGTCTGAACAAGGACATCGCCGCCCTGTTCGACCCGAACTTCGACGAGCCGGAACCGCCGGTCGTGCCGCCGGGTGCCCTGCCTCCCTCCTGGGCCGCTGCGATGCGCAACGCCGCCCCGACTGCCCCGACTGCCGAACCGGCACCGCAGCACCTGGCCTGGTCCCAGGTCCCCGAGGCCAGCATGCCGCCGGTCGAACCGCTCAGAACACCTACGGCGAGCCCCGCAGCCACCGAACCGCCCGTCGTCGACGACCCCGCGGGCCCGCGGCGAGGCCACAAGCGTGGCAAGACCTCCGAAGCCGAGTTCGATCGGCAGCGCACCGCGGCGAAGAAGCAGGCCAAACGCGACCGCAAGGCCATCCGGCTCGCGCTGACCGGCGTCGAGGGCAACATCACCCGCACCCGCCGCACCTCGACGGCATGGTTCGTCCAGCCTCCGGGGCCTTGGAATATGAGACCGGTCGGCCGTCAGCGCCAGTACATTCGCAGCGAGGCTTTGGTATTGGCCAACCTCGCCGAATCCGGGGTGACGACCTTGCATCGGCGGGTGGTTCGAACGCCGTGGCCGGTGCAGCAGTGGGCGCAGCAACACGACGCGTGGGCCGAGCCGATCGACGATATGCCCGGCGCCCTGTCCTGGGCGGACTACCTCCACGGTCACCAGCACGCGATGCTGTGGGACAACCCCACCCTCAAGGGTCGGTACTGGGGCATCGACCTGCCGCCGCGATCAAGACTCGGACAGGCACTCGACGCCATCGCGCAGGTTCTGGGAAACGTCCTCGACTGGCCGCTGCTCGGACGTCTGGCTCGGTTGGTGCGCCGATGGGCTGCCGACGCGTTCATCAATGAGCGAGACACGATGGCCGAGCATCTCGCCACCATCGAACGCCACCTCGCCGGACAGGGCGTGCGGGCGCGGCCCGCGACACCCGGGCAGATGGACTATCTGCTTCGGCGCTCGGCCACACTCGGATTGCCCCTCGACGCGTACGGCGTCCTCGCCGGCGGCGGCGACTGGGAAGCGTCCGACATCCCGGCACTCGAGGACCTCGCTCAGGTCGCACTCACCCCCGGTGACGGGTACACCACCGTCTCGGGTCTGGTGGACGGCCGCGACTACACCGGGTACGCGATCGTGCTGACAGTCGGGCGCATGGCACCGCTGCCGATCCCCGAGCGGATGTTGCCGTGGCAGGTAATCGGTGACCCATCGGGCGAGCCGATCGAATGGTCCGAACGCATCCGCGTGCACAGCAAGGGAGAAACGCTGCGCAAGATGCGCCGACTGACCTCGAAGATCGAGGCGCAGTTCGATCACTACACCGTCGAGCACGACGAGTCACCTCCGCAGGAGTTGGCCGAACAGCACACGCGGGCACAGCACGTCATCTCCGACATTGAAGAGGACCACTCGGGCCTGTCAGTGCGCACCGAGGGCTACTACCGGCTCCTGGTGGTAAGTGCGTCCCCCGAGGAGGCGAAGAACAAGGTCGCGATGCTGCGCGAGATGTACGCCCCACACATCTCTCTCGAGCAAGAGCACGGCCAGTACCAACTGCTGCGCGAGTTCATGCCCGGCGAGCGGCTAGCGAATTACGCGCACTGCCGCCGGATGAACGTCGAAGCCCTCTCCGCCGGTATGGCCGCGGTGGGAGATCGCCTCGGTGACCGCACCGGCGTGGTGCTCGGCCAGACCGCGAGCATCGCCCCACGACCCGTGATTTGGGACTTGTTTGCCGCGCACTCGAAGAAGGACAAGTCCGGGCTGACTCCGGTCGTCGCCGTCCCCGGCTCCGGCAAGACGTTCCTCGCCGGGGTGACCGTCTATCAGGCGGTACGGGCCGGCGCCTACGGTGTGGTGCTCGATCCGTCGGGACCACTCAAGAAGCTCGCGCAACTGCCCGAATTCCGCGGCATCGCAGAAGTTCACGCGCTCACCGGTCGCAGCTCACGCCCCGGGTCGCTCAACCCGTATCGAGTGATCGTCGACCCACGCCGCACCGATCCCGAGTACGACCCGGCCAGCCCCGACTACCTCGACGACCTCGACCCGGCCGCGGCCGCGGCCGCCCAGTACGAGGCGGACATGCGCGCGGCCGCCGCTGAACGAATCACGGTCGCGGTGTCGGTACTGAAGATGATGCTCACCCCTGCCCGCCTCGAGCACGAGTGGACCGAAACCGTTCTGCAGACCGCGGCGAACAAAGTCGGCGGCGAACGACATCACAACCTGCGCGAGGTCCTCGACGCCATCGCCGTGATCGGCGGCGAGGACGAGAACGTCGATCTGCGCACCTGCGCGAGGAGCGTTCACCAGGACCTGGTGATGATGGCGGACCTCGCCGAGGCACGCGTGCTGTTTCCCGAGGAGGGCACGCGCGGCGAGGGCGACGATGTCGACAGCAGCATCCGGCTGACGGTTCTGACGATGCCCGGCCTGCAGCTTCCTCCCGAGCACACCGATCCGTCGCAGTGGACGCCGCAGCAGCGGATGGCCGGGCCGTTGATGCACATGGCCGCGTGGCTGGCCAACCGACTGGTCTACGAGCTGCCCCGGCACGTGCGCAAGGTGCTCTTCCTCGACGAGAACAAATACCTCGAACAGACCGGCGCCGGCCGCACCCTGAACCAGCGGATCTCTCGCGACTCCCGCAAGTGGTACGTCCGGGCGCTGGTGTGCAGCCAGTTGCCGGACGACTTCCTCGGTGTCGACGGGTCCGACGACAAGTCCGCCTTGTCATACGAGGTGATCATCGGCGACCTCGGCGGCAATGCCCACGCGATCGAGGGTGGGCTGAAATTGCTGAACCTGCCCCTCGGTGAGGGATACGAAGACCTGCTGGCCAATCTCGGCAGCGGCGGCGAGGACACCCTCGACGAGGACACCGACACGAGCGACTTCGACCAGGCCCGCCGGTTCGTGATCAAGATGGCCGACGACATCGAACTCGTCCGGTCGGACTGGACGCACTTCACGCACCTGGCGCACGTGTTCGACGCATTGAACTCGCGCGCCACCCGAAGCGCCTTCGGGGGTGCCGCATGATCGACCCGCTGCGCCCCCGTCTCCCCCGCGTGGTCACTGCTACTGAGGGAGATCGTCTCAGGCGCTATGTGAGCATCTGGGCGCGGTTTGCGGTCGTGCTGGCGCTGGCGCTGGCACCGGTGATCACTCCCGGCGGCCCGGTCGCCGCCGCCGACGGGTTCGACTGCAAGGACGTACCGCGCCCGGAGTTCCCCAACGACGTGTTCGAGACGTACTTCGACGCCACCAGCGCCGACCGGACACCGATGCCCGAAGGCGGCGGCCCAGGCTCGACCGGCTATCAGTCCTACGGCTGGGCGGGGCTGAACTGGTCCACCTACGACCTCGGCTGCGGCAACGACCTCGTCCGCGCCCCCGACGCCGTCGGTGACACCGGACTCGGCAACATGTTCATGACCATCGGCAAGTCGCTCGCGGCGGCCGCATTCTGGCTCGACGACCAGACCAAGACCGGCCACCAAGCCGCCGAAGACGGCGTCGGCTCCGCGCTCGAGAACTTCGACCGCATCCTCAACTCCATCGTCACCGGAATGTCCGGCGTATACGGAATCTGGCTCGGACTCGGCCTGACCGTGGCCTCAACGATCATCCTGTGGAAGGCATTCAAGGCGGACGCCGCGGGGGTCACCAAGACCGCAGGCGTTGCGGCCGCCGCACTGACATTGGGCGCATTGATGGTCGGGGCGCCGCAGAAAGCCATCGACATCGCCGACGGCACCTTCGGGGCGGTGATCACCGAAACCCAGGACGAGATCTTCTCGGTATCGTTCGGCGACGGCGACGGCGCCGGAACGCTCGCCGGCGGCGAAACCGACCCGCGGAACGTGCTGCTCGACAAGATCTTCCTCGAGGACTGGCGCAAGGGGTGGTTCGGCACGAACTACGACCCCCAGGACATCGCGGGCTTGGGTCCGAGGCTGCGAGATGCACTGGCATTCAGCTATGCCGAACAGCGAGCGGTCGCCGACGACCCGAACGCACAAAGCGAGCTGGCCGATCAGAAGGCCGAGGGGTTCCGCGAGATCGTCGCGTCCCTGGAAAAGGACCACAAGCTCTCATATCACCAGTTCCAAGGCAAAGAGTCCGGCCGGTCCACGACCGGATTCATGGCAATGATCAAACTGGGCTTGCCCTCGATCCTGTGGATCGGCGCATCGCTCCTCAAGCTCACCGCCCTGCTGGCGATCCGGTTGGCAATCCTGTTCGCACCGGTGTGGGTGCCGATCGCCATCGCCCACGGCGGGCTGCTCGCCCGGGCATTCCGGATGCTCGCCTCTGCCTACCTGTGGGGGGTTGCCGGCGCTGTCATTGTGGCGCTGTACCTGATGATGGTGGTGCAGCTCTACGTCACCAGCAACGGAGCCGTCGACGGCAGCTGGCGCCTGTGGTTCATGGTGTTGCTATCTGTCGTGTGCTGGTCAGCCATGCGCCCGTTCAAGCGGATGACGCAGACCTTCACCCAGAACAACGCGAGCATGGTCAACCGAAAGGCCCGCGGCGCCCAGAAGTCGATGAAGCGCAAGCTGTTCGAGGCCGGAAGCTTCGTCGCCAGCGGTCCCGCCTCGGCGATCACTGAGAAGGCCGCGGAGCGGTTCGCCCGGCGCGGTGGCCGCGACCTCGACGACGACGACACCTCGGTCACCCCGGTACGCCCGGAAGGCCGAGGCCTGAACAACCGGCGCCGCCAAGAACTTGCCGAATCCCGCGCCGGAGCCCGCAAGAACCTGCTCAGCCAGCAACTCGGTCGCGGTGACCGCTTGGGCTCGGCCAGGGACACCGAGGACCGCGACGCCCGTATCGCAGGGATCGCGGCCGGGGCCAGCAGCGACATAGCCAAGGGCCGAAACAAGCTCAGCGACCGCGACACCGACCGCGCCCTGCTAGCCGGTACGTCCGCGTGGCGACGTCTCGACAAGGACGAAGCTGAGGCGCAGAGGCAGGAACGGCGCGCACGTCGGGAACTGGCCACCGCCTCGGTCGGGCAACGCTGGGACGGTGGAGACGGCTCGGCCATCGCACCGATGCGGGTCTACACCTCCCACCGCGGCACCACCGCGTCTGACGGCGCCGCGTCGGTGGCGAACTCGGCGCCGCGCCAGCGCGTGCGGAGCACGCAGTCCCACGCGCGGCTATGGGACGCCTCGCTCCGCAATCAGTCCACCTCCCCCCGGAACACGGACAGGTACAACTGATGACATCCTCTGGTCCCAACCCCGTCCTCGCCCCGATCCGCCGATGGGTGCTCTATTCACGCACCAACCTGGCAATCACCGTCGTCTCGGCGATCCTGGGACTTTTCATCATCGGCATGGTCTTCGGCGAGCAGAAGCCGGCCACAAACACTGCGAAGACCGCCGCGGCCGCCGCATCGAGCACCACGTCGGCAAAGGTGGAGCCCATCAGCTACGAGCTGACTCCGGTCCGCGAGTCCGAAGTGGCCGGCAAACCGCCATACAAGGTGGCCGCCACCGCCACTGCCACCGCGATGGCGTACGCACACGCATACGTCGACACCACACCTTCGGATACGAAGTGGGCCGAGGTGATCGCCCGATACACCTCCACCCAGCCGGGCGACACCTTGCTGGCGGCAAGGCCGCAAACCATGGTGGCCATCACCGGTCCGACAGCCAGCGAACTGATCAACGCAGAAGGTGGCACACGCAAGGCTGAGGTGACGATCCCGACGCAGGCCGGGAACCTCCGAGTGACGCTCGTCGTCGAAGACACCACCGGCGGCGAACAGCGTTGGGTGGTCGACACTCCCCTGCCGACACTCGACATGTCCGAGGTGGCGATGCTCGCGCCGGACACCACTGATCCTCCCGGCCCGAACTCCTCGACACCAACTCCGAACACAACCACTCCGGAACCGACCACCACGACTGCGGCCCCCACGACGACACCGCAGGCCAGCGAGGACACCGAAGAGCTCCCGAGCCAGAAACCGATCCCCTCGCCCGCCCCAGTCCCGGTCCCCGGACCGATCCCTCTCCCCGAACTCGACACACCACTCCCAGGGGCGTTGTGACCGTCAGCCGCGCCGCACGGGCGCTGCTGATGACCGGGTCGCTCGCAGTCGTACTCGGCACATCGGCGTGCTCGCTGTCCGGAATCCCGGTAGTCCCGAAAGACCACTGCAAGACCGTTCCGGCCGACGTTCGTGCCGACGGTCAAGCCAGCCCCCTCACCCCGTCCGGACCGATCCGCATGCCGGTCGAGCCCGACACCACCCAGTTCACCTCCGGATTCGGTGAACGATGGGGCGCCCAACACCAGGGTGTCGACCTGGCCGGCCCTGTCGGCACGAAGATCCTCGCCGCGCTCGACGGCATTGTCGTCAAGTCAGGAACTGCCAGCGGATTCGGACACTGGATCGTCATCGACAGCAACGTCGACGGGAAGCCCGTCTCCACGGTCTATGGCCACATGTTCGCGGACGGCCTACATGTGCGTGAAGGCCAGCAGGTGCGCGCCGGTGATCACATCGCCGACATCGGAAACGACGGCGCGAGCACCGGTCCGCATCTGCACTTCGAGTACTGGGAAGGCGGCCGACTCCAGGGCGGCACCGCGGTTGATCCGCAGACCAAGCTCGGCGATCTGAACGCACAGGCCGGCGGTGCTCCCGCAGCCCCGCACAGCGGCGACAACGTGCAGCTCGCCGCCGCATCACGATCGACAGCGGACTGCGCCGGCTTCGGCATCGCCGGTGCCGGCGAACTGGCCTCCGGCATCGTTCCGCCCGAGTTCGAGGAACCGATCCGCAAGGCCGGCGGTGTGTGCCCGGAGATCGACTCCCCGCTGATCGCCGCGCAGCTCGAGCAGGAGAACGGATTCCGCTGGGGCGCGGGCGCACCGGTCTCATCCACTGGGGCGATGGGCCCGGCCCAGTTCATGCCCGGAACCTGGGCGACTTGGGGCAAGGACTACGACGGGGACGGCAAGGCCGACCCAAACTCGATCGATGACGCGGTGCTCTCCCAAGCCCACTTCATGTGCGCGCTCCACCAGGACGTCACCGGCATGATCGGCGCAGGAAAGGCCACCGGGGACCCGCTCGAGCTGACGCTCGCCGCGTACAACGCCGGGCCCGGCGCAGTGCAGCAGTACGGCGGCATTCCTCCGTATCCCGAAACGCAGCACTACGTTCCCAAGATCATGAAGGCCCGGGCAAAGTTCACGAACCCGAACTCGACCGGACGATTCATTCCCGGCCAGTCGGCCAATGGCGGACAGGTCGTCAACGCGGCCCGCGAGTACCTCGGCACCCCGTACGTGTGGGGTGGCGGCGGTACCGGCGGCCCGTCCGGTGGCGGGTTCGATTGCTCGGGTTTGACCAGCTACGCCGTGTTCGCTGCCAGCGGAGGTAAGACCACGCTCCCCCGCACCTCGGAGCAGCAGTGGACGGTAGGCGTCGAGATCCCGATCAACGGCGTTCAACCCGGCGATCTCGTCTTCGGCTCATGGGGCCCGGGTGGTCCCGGCCATGTCGGCATTTATGCCGGCAACGGCCAGATGATTCACGCCCCGACCACCGGTGACGTCGTCAAGGAGGCGCCGTTGCTGCAATCGGGAATGAAGGCGCGCCGGATGACCTGACCTGGGGACATGTCGTCTATTGTAGGTTCTCATGATTGATGTCGCTTTTCTCATCGATCTGTCGCCCAGATGTCGCTTCCGACATTTTAGTGAGAACCGATCTCGGCGTGTCTGCGGCCTGATCCGGGGCTTGGACGGCTGGGTGTCCGCGATGCCTGATGAGGGCAGCGTGATGTGGGCGGGTTTGGCGGGAGTTGTGCCGGGGTCCGAAGTGGCAGTGCGGTTCCGTGGAGACGCCGGATGGCCCACCAGCAGCGACGAAGACGAGGCCGACTGGCTCGCGGACGCCCCACCCGGATGCGGACGAGGACGACGCCGCACCTACTACCGACTCACCCCAAACGGGTGCTGCACCGCCGTCTGTGAACTCACCACGCCAAGAAAGCGACAGAACCGTGAGAAACCGGGAGCGACAAACCTACGAGAAACCGCACCATCCGCCCAGGGCAGCCACGACCAGGACGACAGGAAGGAAGAGAACCTACATCTATGCAGGTCAATCCACATTTTCGCGGACAGAGAGGAACTGGAAATGACGATCCGTAAGGTCCTAGTCGTTTTCTTCCTGACTATGATGGCCGGTCTTCTCGTGTACCTGCAGTTCACTCGTGAGGACCGAGACGACCCGGACGCGGGCGCCCCGCCGGCCACCACAACCAGCCACCCAACGACAACGCACGCCACCGTCGCACCCGAGGACACGATCCCGCAGCAATCATCCGGCGCCCGCGCGGCCGAGGACGCGGCCCGGCAAGGCTTGACGGTGGCATTCACCTGGAACCCGGCAACTGACCGCTCCCCTTCCGATGCGTATGCCCGGGCCCGCCCATGGTTTACCGAGGAATTCTCTGCCCGCACGATCGTCGACGGCGGCCCTGAGCGCGGGCCCGGCATTCAGTGGGACCACTGGGCGAACCAGGGCGCCAAAGTTGTTGCCGACGTCGACCTCGGCTGTTCGGGATGCCCACCAGACTCCGACACCGTCATCCACCGTGTCGCCACCATTTCTCACACCGCCATCGTCGGCGACCAGACCGAAAAGGTCACTCCCGACACCAACGTGTGGATCACTCTTACCCGCAACAACGAACGCTGGCTCATCGACAACATCCGCTACTGACCATCGACATGCTCCGGCGAGGCTCGCGGCCGGGCCTCCGGAAACACGAGACAGGCAGTAGGCGTTGGGTTTTACCATCAGGGCCGTGTTATGTTCCCAGTTCAGAGGCCTGGCTTATGGTCTGCATCAGGGAATTTCACTCCCACCGTTGACGAGAAGGGCTGAGATGAGGAAATCCACACTCGCTGCTGCCGCTGCGTCAACCGTCACGGCGGTCGCTCTATCCTTGGCAGCCTGCTCCAACTCGGAGTCCGAGACAGGCACCACCGGAACGGTTTCCCCACCTGTGGACACGTCGGTCAAAGACCAATGGGAGGACGCGATCTCCATCGGGGTCGGCAACAAGCAGGGCACCGGCCTCGTCACCCAGTCTGCGACTGACCAGGTCACCGCGCGCTGCATCGATGAGGGCGACAACCTCACGATCGAGTTCACGGCTCCGGACGGTTGGCAGGCGCAGCTCACACACGGCTCTCAGATCGTAAAGGTGAAGAACGACGATCTCGGCTACCCCGAGCACGACTTCGAGACCCGAGAAGGGATCATCGAGGCGACTCAGCCTAAGAACGATGCACCCAACCGCTTTTCGATGGGCGTCACCTGGGACAAGCCCGGGCCCGGCGAGGTCGAGGTCCAGCTCGAGGACGAGACACCCCCACACTGGGTGGTCGACTCGCCGTACAAGGAATTCGTGATGTACGCCCACATCACCTGCGCAAGCTGACACGTTTCCCGACATCCATCTGTCAGGGAAGTGCCATCTGCACTGATCAACACCGGTTTTGCTCGCTTCACTTCTCCAACTACAAGTACCCGAGGAGACCTCGATGGCATTCCACACTCCGTACGGAACCTCACGCCCAGCGCCGCCCGGTCACCAGACAACCACGTCCCCACATCGCCGCGCAGCCGCAGGATGGTCCGTCGACGACCGAGATGATCCACTCCCGGATCTTCAGCGACTTCCGCCCGGACCGGTCATCTCAGCGAAGCTGACTGCATTCCCCTCGGACGCAGAAGGCTGGGGCACTTCCGAGGAAGTGCCCCAGCCTCAGGGACGTGACGTCAGCGCAGTTCAGAGGCTGAATTCAGTGCCCCATGCCGATGCCGCCGTCGACATTGATGACGGTTCCGGTGATGTAGGCAGCTCCCGGGCTCAGCAGGAATGCCGCGGTGGCGGCGACCTCTTCCGGCTTGCCGAACCGGCCCAGAGGAATGTGCGACAGCGCCGTCTCGACGACCTTGTCGCTGACCGCCGCAGCCATGTCGGTCTCGGTGAAGCCGGGAGCGATCACATTGGCCGTGATGCCGCGAGAGCCGAGTTCGCGGGCCAGCGAGCGGGTGATACCGACGACGCCGGCCTTGGCCGCGGTGTAGTTCACCTGACCGGGCATGCCCGAAAGGCCGCTGGCCGAGCCGATGACCACGATGCGGCCGGCACGGTGCTTGAGCATGTTGCGAGTCGCCCGCTTGGTGACCCGGAAGACGCCGGTCAGGTTGGTGTCGACCACGCGGATGAACTGTTCGCTGCTCATACGCATCACGAGGGTGTCGTCGGTGATGCCGGCATTGGCGACGACGCCTTCGATGGGGCCGTCTTCGGTCTCGACATGGGTGAACGCGCGGTCGACCGAGTCGTCATCGGTCACATCGCATTCGACGCCGTGGACACCCTCCGGTACGGCGGAGCCACGGTGCGTGCCCCATACGGTGTGCCCCTCTTTGACGAGATGGCTGGCGATCGCGGCGCCGATTCCTCGGTTGGCTCCGGTGACGAGGACGCGCAAGGGTTTACCTCCAGGTAGTGATTTCATCGTGCGGAAAGATGCGGTGGGGAGTCTCTTCAGACGGGTGCCGGAACGGCGTCTTCCTCGACCAGCAGAATGATCGCGACCGGGTCGCCGTGCTTCTCACGCGCCGAGTGCAGCGCGAAGGTCGACGCTATGAAGCGCTCGCCGTTGATTTCAAGCTTCTGGTCAGATGGTGTCTGGCCGTCGGTTCGGGTCAACTCGTCGAGGTTGACTTGCTCCATGACCTGCGTGATCCGATCCTCCCCGAGTGGCGCGAGACGGCCGATCGTGGTCAGCGGGATCTTGTCTCGGGCTTCGACGAGAAGCAGCGTGGCGTTGCTGAACCGAATGAGGGACGAGATGTTTGCTTCCAGCTCACGGTGTTCGATCTTGAGTGTGAGGCCGTAGAGATGCCGCTGTTTGCCCTCATTGGTGACGCGCAGGCGGCAGCTCGACCACATGTGGACGTACTCTTCCCCGCCGGGGCGCAAGCTCCAGTAGCTCTGGATGAGATCGCCGTCGTCACCGGTCAGGGCGTCGTAGTAGCCGCCGACCATTGAAAAGGCGTCCTCAGGGTTGAGCCATGTGAACAGGTGCTGGACATGACGTTCCTCGCCGGCCTGCCGGCCGTCACCGATCATGCCGGGATCGTCGCCACTGGTGCGCGTGGTCTTTGCCGTCATATCCAGGACCCAGGCGTTGTAGGTCGGGCGCGGATCCGGCTTGCGAGAGCCCACCCAGAGAATCAGTCCCACGGGTGTGCCGTCGGCTGCGTCGATCTGATGCGTCTCAACATTCAGTCCTTCGACCGCTGGAATGGAACGCCCGTCGAGGGTCGCTTCCACTACCGCGCGCACGACTGCCTCCCCGGCCCTGTCGAAACCGAGTTCGCTCGCGCATCGCTTCAGCCGGCGGGCGACCCGCTCGCCCGCCGCCGAGTGAATGAACACTTCCCCTGTATGCCGGGTGCCGATGATATCGACAGCCAGCCACATCCCCTGGATAGCCATTGCGACAGCATATGGGAGGTACCCGTTGACATTTCGCGGCGCCCGGCTAACCCACGACGATTCGATAACACGTTCTCGGTTGCCCTGAAATAGCCCGGCGCCCGAGTTCCGCAACACGCCGAGGCTTTCCATCGCTTCGTCTTGCACAAGCGTTACACCGGTTGGTATGTTTTCCGCTGCGACCGAGGGTGCAGGCACTCTCGGACCGCAAGCACCGACCGGTGAGTGATTCCTGGTTGGAAGCAGATGGCCTGCGCGGCAAGCGCGTTGGGTCCGCTTTCAGCTACCCAGAATCAGGGGACCGGTAATGCTCACTCTTACTTCGCTTCTCGGCGGTAACTCGTCGTCTTCGTCCGCTGTCGCTGCGCATCCAATTTCGCTACCCAGCTCGCCACATAAGGCCGGACCTGAGCCGTCGCCGTCTCCGCTTCATCGGTCAGGCGGGCGTGCCCGGTGGGCGGCTCCGCGCGCGTTCGTACGACTCTCGCAGCTCGCCGCCCGGGATTCCGAGAGCGGCGGACAGCTTTGCAGCAACATCCTCGGTGAGACGAGCCTCGCCGCGCTCAATCGCCCCGACCATCGTTGTGCTGATGCCGGCCTTGCGGCCGAGTTCCGGCTGGGTGAGACCGAGGAGAATGCGCCAGTCACCGGGGTACCGCACCGCGGACGGGACGACGACGAGGTCCGACACCTCAAGGCCGAGCGCGCGCACCACCTTCGCCAGGTGGTCGATCTGAGGCGACCGAGCGCCAGTCTCCCAACGACCGATCGCGGTCTCGGTGACATCGGAAACGCGCGCGAGATCTCCGCGGGACATGCCCGCTTTCTCCCGCGCCTCCTTGAGGCGCGTCGGGGCGAAGCCGCGGATTACTTTTCGAGACACGAGCCGGGCTCTCCATGCGACAGGGTGACCTTCATTGCTAGACACCATGCGCCTCCAGATATAGGCTCGACACACCGTCCTTCAATAACGGTACGGTTTGTCGGTACATTTCATCGCTCGTATCGGGGAGGATGAGCCACCAGAACAAATGAGAAGTCCCCTGGTCGTTAGCACCGACCAGGGGACCCCGTAGCCAAACCGACTGTTAGCCGCAGCCGGAAGAGCCGAGAAGTCGAGGGTTAGCCGCCCTCGCTTCGAATGCAGAAATGGACCCTCTGCCATGAGTACGTTAGTTGGCGCGTCATCTTCGCGCCTAGTTCCTACTGAGATCGATACCAATCCCCAGCATGTTCTCGCTGCTCACCGACGCGTAGACGGACGATGCTCCGGTTGCGGGCACATCGCCACCAAGGATCAGCCGCTCTGCTCCGCCGCCACCCGCGCCCTGCGAATCGTTGCCGACCGCGGCACGCGGCCGACCTGCGTTCGAGCGCTCGCCGACCACTCCGACAGCGAGCTGTTGAGCCTCGCCGACGAGCACACCGGGGATCATCGGTGCCCCCGCTGCGGCTTCGTGTACTCGGCGACCGTTCGGTTCTGCCCCACGTACCGCCGTATCCGTGATGTGCTCGAGTCCCGGCGACTGGTGCACGTAACCCCCGGCTCCTCCCCCACTCGCGGTCTCTGCGCCGGTAAGGGAGCAGGCTGGACGGTGACGGGCATCGATCTGGCATCTTGGCGTAAGGCCATGGATATCTGCTTGGCTTGCCCGCTCCTCATGAAGTGCAGGGAGGAACTGAACACTCAACTCGATCTTGGTCAGCTGCCCCGCGAACAGATCCTCGCGGCCGTGCTGTTCAGCACGACCGGACGAGCCGTCACTCGCGCCGAGCTCGACGATTATGCGATTCGCCGCGGCCGCACCGCCGCATCATCTCGACGCCCATCAAGTGCCTCCAGAATTCGCGAGGTCGCGGCATGACGTCACTCGCCGACCGGGTATATCTGATGGCCAGCGGGAAATCAATGACTCCCGCCACCGAAGGACCAGCGGAGATTCGTTGGAACTGGTTCGCAGACCTATACGACAACCCACGCTGGGGCCTCAGCACCATCCCGAGCTTTCCCGCATCGGCCGCCCACACTGTGGCCGAACTCTGCCGGGCAACCTCTACCGATCCGACAGCGGATGCTGACGTAGTTGCAGACCAGGTCAACGCTCTCAAAGCACGCTGGCAGGCCATCGATCGACTTGCCGCAATCAAAGGCGGCCGTGCACAATCCGAGGCCGCCGACTACGCATGGGCCGCCGTCGCCGCCTCTTCGGTCGACGCCTACTACCTGGCCGGCGTCGAGTTTAGCGGTACCGAGACCGTCTCCTGCGCGTTCTGGGCCCAACTCGCCACACAACCCTCCGACGTCGCCGAGGTCCGTATCAACGCAGCTATCAACGCCTGGGAGTCAAGTCGTTGTCAGGGTCCGACGACAGGAGTCGCAGCATGACCACCGTCAATGCTCTCGACTTCCACGGGCGCCAGTGGGAACTCGTCCCGATACAGGATGTCATCCACGCCAGGAACGTTGCGGACCGCGTCACGATACCTACCGTGCTTTCCGAGCAACTTCTCGCCGAATGCGGTCCTTTGGTGATCTCGGCTGAGGCGCCGGCCCTGAGTGCGGGCGCCCGAGAAAAGCTCGCCGATGTCATCGACTTGGTCGTGACGGACCCTGAGACGGCTTCCGTTGAGCAGATCCGTGAGGTCGCTTCGCTCGCCCGTCTACTTCTCCACCGACATCCCGCGTAGCAGTACAGATTTAGTGCGCCTCAGACCAGGGCAGATCTGTCCCGATCACCCAATCTTGTCGTGCCTGCTGGACGGGGCTCGCTTGAAACCCGCGGCTAAGTCCATTCAATCGTGCCCCGCCGAATCGTTCACGAAAGGCAGCCACCTTCGATGACCACTTCAGTCACACGCGACACACCGAACAGTGCCGGTTACCCGTATCGGTTACAGATTCGATCTAGGGTTTCCTCATGGCACAGCACAACAAGGGCCCCCGCGGGCAAATCGCTACCCGCGCGCCCCTCAGACACCACAAGGTTTACGAGAGTCGGGCAGCCGAACTCGGCATCCCTGCTGGCGACTACTCCGTGCTCATCCTCGCCATCACGCACGGACTGGACATCCCGGACTACATCAGCGAGAAAATTCGACCGGAACAACTCCGGCTACTCGAAATCGAAGCTGCAGGGTCGCTGCATCGCATCGAGCAATTGGCGATGGGCGCATGAACGACACCTGAACACGGAACAACCCCCAGGGCTTGGCGGCGTCGGGGGTTGTCCGTGTATGAAATTTCGGGACCTTACCAGCTCCCTGACCACCACTACCTCGGAAGGAAGAGGCGGTGCTTACTCCATGATAACGCACGGCCGCAACTCTGCCTTGCCTGCGAATCTTCCGTCAGTCACGTGTCTGTCTCAACGAGACCACATGCCGGCTACGGCGCTCCTGCTCGGGCAAGACCCTTTCGACGGCGCTGTCCCTGTGTTGGCCTACCAGGGCGCCCTTTACGCGACAGAATCCGCGGATTCTGATCTGCGACTTCCGGTGCTGCGTATGCGCGCACCGGCCCTTCCAGCTGAGGAGGGCGGTGGGCCTGGCGACTAGCTGATCGGAACTACCTCGATAGCTAATTCAAGAGCAGCGGTACCACCCAAAGGGACCCCCGGGCGGGGGTGGGTTTAGTCAATGAATCCCGCTGGGAGGACTGGCAGGTCCTCCCGTCTAGGGCGATCGTCTGGCAGGACGGTCATTCCCTGAGGTGAGAAGAAGAAGTGTGCAGCCTCTTCGACTCGGTACTGCATTCCCCGAAGGGATTACCTGTGCTACTAGGTACGTCCCAGGGTAACGCATACCCTGATGCCCTTTCCACGGTTGAACATTCCGATCTCGGCGTGTCGTGGGATAAATCACACAACTCGCCGATTTCCCAAACCACGCAACCGGCAACGCCACCACTTCAGACCCCGTGGATTGACGACCTGCGACGACTCAATACGGACACCGATCAGCGCGGGAAATCCTGGACGCTGCCCGTCAGCACCGGCCAAGAAGCAAGCATCCCGATCTGGACGAGCCGCGACGGATGGATGCGACAGGTCCGGTACGCAGTCACCAAGACCGCCGCCGGCCGCGCCGCAGCCGCCCGACACAGGATCGGCGTCGAAAGTATGGTCGCCATCGCTGGCGCGCACGCGTCGTCAGCCGACTCGAAAACTGGGCGCCGCGTTACTGCCACCGTCCAGAACCTCGCGGCCCGCGCCGGTGTGTCCGAATCGGTGGTCAAACGAGGTCGACGCGTGCTGAAAGCACTACACCTCGGCTTCGAGCTTGTACGGGGCCGCACCCTGACTACGCGTGAATTCCAAGCCGCCGAAATCCACCACGGTGGGCGCCAGCACCGCGCTGCCAGCGTATGGGCTCTATCCTCCCCACCTGACCTCGTCGCAGCCACCCCCGCTCCCCCACAACCAAAGAAGCGCGGCAGCTCCCACGGCAGGACACACCGCGCGGCGAAGCACGCTCGCCAGACCACCACGCCGGGTTCGAATCCCAATCCCCAAGCCCGCGACCGTGACCCCCTATCTTTGAGTGGTTTTTCCCCGAAGGGGATCTCTTGTAGAGAAGTAATCACCAAACGCGCATGCGCGCGCGAGAATCAACCCTCATCCCCGAATCAGACGTACCCACGCCCAATAAATCTGCAACGAGCCGCCTCGTCGCTGGTCGCCGCAGCTCCAGTTATCGCACCCAGCGGCCACATCGGAGCCGTGTGCGACGTCATCGATCGCGCAGGAATCGACACCACCCGCTGGACAGGACGGGATATCGCCCAAGCCCTGACCGCTGACACCGTCGCGCGAGGTGAGCTCTGGCCAAACACGGTTCGCTCGCCGATCGGATATCTGACCTGGCGTTTGTCCAGAATCGACTGGTCGGGCCCCTCCCCCAGCGAACGACGCGCAGCAGACGCTGTGCACAGCGCACAGCGCCGCGCTGAGCGTGACGCCGAACGCGAACGAGCCCGTCGCGCAGCGGCCTCGCCTGAGCACCGAAAAGCTTTCATGGAACAGATCCGCGCTAGCTTGGCACCCCAGAGGCAGGCGGCCTAATAATGCCCATCGATCCTTGGCGCACCCTGCACATAGGGCAACGCTGGTCGGACTGGCCGCGGACGATCACCACCGCGCCGACCGAGGTACCACTCATCACCAAGTCTCGGCCATATACTGCGAGAATCATTGTGGCCGACTCGCACAGAACGGAGTGCGCTCGTGGGTAAGAAGAACACCGCGTCCCGATCGCCCCACCGCCACCCACGGGTCTATGTCAGCCGGGTCCAGGCGCCTCCCCACATCAGCCGCAACGCAGACTCGATCCGCGAACGCCTCCGCAACGGCGCCAAAACAGTCGTAGTTGACACTGCAGGTCAGCTAATCGAACTCGACGACAAAACATTCGCATCGGCCGGCGACGAGTGGACCCTACGATTTACCGCTGGATCGCAAGCACGGATTCATCTCGACTCACCACTACCCGCCACCGCGCACATCGTCGCCACCGACGCAACGACCGTGGAAGTCACAGGGCAAGTGCATGTCTGGGCCTACACCCACGCGACAATAACTGCCTTCGACCGGTGCAGGGTCGTAGCTCACAATCACGCATTCATCAGAGCGTGTGACCACTCCACTGTGTGGGCCGACGACAATGTCGTTGTTCACGCCTACGACGAGGCCACCGTCCAGGCTAGAGATCACACGATTCTCGCCCTGTCCGACGAGGCACGTGCAGTCGTGGACACCGCAGTTGAGGTTCGCGGTCCGGCCCGCAAGAACATCACCATCTGGGGCACAACATGATTCCCGATCATCGGCAGACTCGGCGCCGTTGACGTACCACCTGTCCAACAGCAGTTCCAAGAGGACCTTCGTATGCCTGTCGAAGTTGGCCCTCTCAAGTGCGGTGTGGTCTACCCCTCTTGGCTGTCTGGAAGCTACGCAACCCAACCTGACGTTGCTAGCAATGCGAGCTAGCGTCGCTAGACCACTCTAGCGACGCTGAATAGTTAGGTGAGCGCCGATGCCCCGGCTATCTACGGTTTCTGTCACGTGACGGCAGATACGGACGTCGCCGGAATCTCACCGGACGGCGCGGCATGATGGCGCCTTGGTCGGTGTCTGTGGTGGACTGCGGTTATGCCCAAGAGCCGTGGCCGCCGCAACGGAATTTTTCAAGGTGTTCGAGTCCAACGGGAGTTACGCCGCGGTCTGATCCGCGTCCGGTTCGGCGGGCTCCATCTCGGCCGGTTTGTTGATCCACGCGTCGATGGGCAAATCCAAAATCTTCGGGATGCCTACGGTCCCGAACCGTTCGGGATGCGCCAGCCGGGCCTGGGCCAGCACGGCCGCGCGTTCGGTAG
>NZ_LTCZ01000407.1:25842-26010 GCF_001583455.1 Rhodococcus sp. LB1
CATGGTGGATCGAGGCGAAGCGCTCCGGCCACATCGGTCCGTATTTGAGGGTCTTGAACAGCGACTGGCGAGTACGGGTTGTCATTGGATACCCGCGGCCGCGAATGCGAGCGGGTCACCTCGAGGTCGGCAAGCAGCGTCGCGACGGTCTTACTCGTCATCGACGTA
>NZ_LTCZ01000408.1:0-5982 GCF_001583455.1 Rhodococcus sp. LB1
CCCAGCCACCCCACAGCCGTCAGTTCGGCACCGTCAGCACGATCCGGCCCTCGCAGTCCCCGGATTCGAGCAGGCGGTGCGCCTCGGCGGCCTGCGCCAGCGGCAGCGTGGTGTGCGGCATGTTCACCGTGCCCGCGGCCACCCACTCGATCGCGCGGCGCGCGGCGGCCTCCGCGGCGGTCGGATCCTGCATCAGCAGTCCGCCGACGTTGAAACCCAGGACGGCGCGGTTGGCGAGCCACAACTCGTTGGCACCGACCCGCACGTCGTCCTCTCCGCTCGCATTGCCCACGGCGAGAAGCCGGCCCAGCGGCGCGAGCACCTCGAGGCTCTCGGCACGCAACCGGCCGCCGACCGGATCCACGACGATGTCCACCGAATCGATGCCCGCGTCCGACAGGGCGCTGCGAAATCCGTTGCTCGACACCACCAGGTCGTATCCGTACCGCTCGGCCTCCGCGGCACGTCGGGCAGACCGAACCGTGCCCAGCACCTGCGTGGCGCCGAGCCGACGGGCCACCTGTGCGGTGATGCCCGACAGGGCACCTGCGGCGCCGTGGATCAGCACCTGGCTTCCCGGACCGACATTGCCCACGAGTTCCAGTGACAGCAGCGCCGTAGTGGTATTCGGGACCAGCGCCACCGCCTCGGCGGCATCGAGGCGAGGGTCCACGGAATCGAGCGGGATCGTGATGGCCGCATCGGCCACCGACACTTCCGCATAGCCGCCCGCGGTCGGGCGAGAGAGCGTCACGACAGGCTGGCCGACCCGCAGATGATGCACGCCGGCACCGACTTCCCGCACCGTTCCCGCCACCTCGAGGCCCGGCACAATCGGTGGTGTCCCGCCGAACTCACCACGACGCATGAGGACGTCCGCCAACCCGACAGCGGCGTGCGAGACGTCGATACTCACCTGGCCGGGCCCCGGCTCCGGGACAGGAAGGTCGGCGGTCTCGAGGACGTCTACTTCGCCGAAACATGAAATGGTGATCGCGCGCATGGTCTACCTCGTCATCTCGTCGTCGCACGGGTACGGCCGCCACCGTAGTACGGTGACGGCCGCGACGAGCCCTCCGAGCGTGCTGTCAGTGGTCGCCGATCTCCAGCACGAGCTTGCCGGTGTTGGCGCCGTCGAACAGCAGATTGAGTGTGCGGCCGAAAGCCTCGACGCCGCCGGTCTCGACCTGTTCGCGGGTCACGATCTCGCCTGCCCGGATCCACTCCGACATCGCCTCCATGCCCTCGGGGAACCGGTCGAGGTAGTCGAACACGATGAACCCCGTCATCGACGCCCGGTTGACCAGTAGCGACAGGTACCGGGACGGGCCGGGCTGCGGGTCGGTGGCGTTGTATCCGGAGATCGCACCACACAGCGCGACCCGGGCGTTCTTGCGGAGCCGGGCCAGTGCGGCGTCGAGGATCTCGCCGCCGACGTTGTCGAAGTAGATGTCGATTCCGTCCGGTGCGGCGGCGCGCAGGGCCTTGCCGACCGATTCGGACTTGTAGTCGATCGCCGCGTCGAAACCCAGCTCCTCGGTCAGCCACGCGCACTTCTCCGGGCCGCCGGCGATGCCGATCACCGTGGCGCCCTTCAGCTTGGCGATCTGCCCGGCGATACTCCCCACCGCTCCCGCCGCCCCCGAGATGAGCACGGTGTCGCCCTTCTCCAGCTTGCCGATGTCGGTGAGGCCGAAGTAGGCGGTCATCCCCGGGAACCCGAGCGCGCCCAGCCACGTCGGCGCCGGGGCGAGCGACTCGTCGACCGCGAGTGCGCCGCGGCCGTCGGAGAGCGCGAACTCCTGCACGCCGAACTGTCCGGAGACGAGCTGTCCCTCCGGGAACTTCGCGTTCTTCGACGCCACCACCCGGCCGACGGCGTGGGTGCGCATCACCTCACCGATCGCCACCGGCGGCACGTACGACTTCACGTCGTCGAGCCACCCGCGCATCGCGGGATCGAGGGACACGTACTCCACCTTCACGGTGAATTCGCCGTCCGCGGGTTCGGGGATCGGTTCCGACGTGATCTCCCAGGTGGAGTCGTCGGGCCGGCCGACCGGACGCTTCGCCAGTCGGACCTGCCTGTTCACGGATGTCACGGTGTTCACCTTTCGGGTACTTCTGCGGTCAGTGCGTCGTTCTTCAGTGCGGTCCGGTCGATCGACCGCTTGAGGATCTTTCCGGTCGACCCCTTCGGGAGGGAATCGACGATCGCGACGATCCGGGGAATCTTGTATGCGGACAGTCGTTCCCGCGCCCAGCTGGTCAGGTCGCCGGCGTCCAGACCGGAACCGGGGACGGTGGCCACGACCGCGGCCACCTCCTCGCCGTAGTGGTCGTCGGGAACACCCACGACGGCGGCCTCGAGGATGTCAGGGTGTGTGTACAACACCTCCTCGACTTCGCTCGGGTACACGTTGTATCCGCCGCGGATGATGAGGTCCTTGACCCGGTCGACGATGCGCAGATCCCCGTCCGCATCGATCTCGCCCAGATCCCCCGT
This sequence comes from Rhodococcus sp. LB1, assembly GCF_001583455.1. Lineage (NCBI taxonomy): Bacteria > Bacillati > Actinomycetota > Actinomycetes > Mycobacteriales > Nocardiaceae > Rhodococcus > Rhodococcus sp. LB1. The sequence continues at coordinate 2,507 of NZ_LTCZ01000408.1, forward strand.
GCGCAGCCAGCCGTCCGAGTCCAGGACGGCCGCGGTGTCGGACGGCCGGTTCCAGTAACCCTTCATCACGGTCGCGCCCTTCACGAACACCTCGCCGACGGTGCCGGGAGGGCAGGCGGTGGTGTCGTGGTCCCGCACCTGGACCTCCAGCCGGGGCACCGCGCGTCCGGTGAAGCCGATCTTTCCGCCGCGGTCGATGTCGTTGAACGTGCCGAACGCGGTGGTCTCGGTGAGCCCGTATCCCTCGAGGATGGTGCACCCGAAGCGGGACTCGAATTCGCGGGCCACTTCGCCCGGCAGCGACGCGCCCCCGGAGATGGCAATGCGCAGTTGCGTGAAGTCCTGCGAGTCGGCCCCGTCCGCGGCGTGGAGCATCGCGTTCCACATCGTCGGCACCCCGGCCATGATCGTGAGGCGATCGCGTCGGAGGAGAGCGAGCATCGCGGCCGGGTCGAACCGGGCCAGCAGCGACAGCGACCCGCCGCCCGTGAACGTCGCCATCATGACCGAGGCCTGGCCGAAGACGTGGAACAGCGGAAGTCCGGTGCCCGTCCGGTCGTCGGTCGAACCGCGACTGCATTCGGCGCCGATCTCACCGCCGGACAGCAGGTTCCCGACCGTCAGTTCCGCGCCCTTCGGCCGCCCGGTGGTGCCGGACGTGTAGAGGATGGCGGCGGTGTCGTCGCGGTTCCGCTCGACGACGGGGACCGGCTCGGCGTCCGGTGCGGCGGCGTCGGGTGCGAGCGTCCAGACTGGGATGTCCAGTGCGGACGCGGCGTCGCCGATCGCGGGCCCGAGTTCGTGCCACACGACGGCGAGCGCGGCGCCGGCGTCGGTGAGGACGTACTCGGTCTCGGGCCGGGTGGACATCGTGTTCACCGGGACCACGACGCACCCCGCCGCCTGAATTCCCAGATACGCCACCACGAACTCGGGCACGGAGGGTGCGGCCAGGAGAATTCTGTCGCCGGGGGACAGGCCCGCTTCGGTGAGTGCTCCCGCATACCGGGTGCTCGCGTCGCGCAACTGTCCGTAGGTCAGGGTGCTGTCCGCACCCCGTAGTGCGATGTTGTCGGGAGTGGCGTCCGCGTGGCGGGACACCGGATCGATCACATTTGCCATGTCGTCAACCTCCGACGCGGTACAGGGTTTTCCGGCCTCGACGGCACGGGCGGTTATCCGGCCTCGACGACGCGGGCGACGGACTCGGACACGACCACCGGCTTGTCGGAGCCCTCGCGTTCGACGACCTGGCTCATCGTCACCTGGATGCCGCCCCCGACCTGTTCCGCGGACTGCACGGTGGCGCGCATCCGGATGCGTGAACCCGCCGGCACCGGCGCGGGGAAACGGACCTTGTTGTAGCCGTAGTTCAGGCTGTGGGCGAAACCGTCGAACCGCAGCAGGGTCGCCGACAGCGCCGGTCCGAGGGACAGGCTGTACAGCCCGTGCGCGATGGTGCCGCCGAGTGGGCTGGCGGCGGCGCGCTCGGGATCGATGTGGATCCACTGGTGGTCGCCGGTCGCGTCGGCGAAGGCGTTGACGCGTTCCTGGGTGACGTCGTGCCAGTCGGTGGGGCCCAACTCCTTGCCGATCAACGCCGTGAGCTCGTCGAAGCTCGCGGGGCGAACGGGCAGTGCGGTGGTGTCGGTCATCTGTCTCCCTCAATTCCGGGTGGTGCAGGGCCTGGATGTGTCACGTTGGCTGCATCGAACTTCGAGGTGTTCGTCGAACTCCGACACTTGAACTTGACGACGGATTCAACTATACAAAAGAGAGACGCGAGTCACAACGCACGGCGAAGGAGAGGACACCTCGTGAAGGTTGCACAGAAGGTCGCCATCGTGACCGGCGGTGGAGGCGGTATCGGCGGGGCGATCGCGGACCGTCTCGCCGACCAGGGCGCCAAGGTGCTGGTCGCCGATCTCGACCCGAACGCCGCCGCCGCGGTTGCGGACGGAATCAACGCACGTCACCCCGGAACGGCCGTCGCCGAAGGCGCCGACGTCGCGGACGCCGATCAGATCCGGCGCATCATCGATCGCGCGGAGACCGAGTTCGGCCCGGTCGATCTCTACTTCGCCAACGCCGGCATCGCGGGAGCACCCGGTCTCGACGCCGACGACGCCGGCTGGGATCTCGCGATCGACGTCAACGTCCGCGCCCACATCCGCGCCGCCCAGCAGCTCGTGCCGAAGTGGGTGGAGCGGGGCGAGGGGTACTTCGTGTCGACCGCGTCAGCGGCCGGGCTCCTCACTCAAATCGGCTCGGCCACCTACGCGGTCACCAAGCATGCGGCCGTAGCGTTCTCCGAATGGCTGTCGGTCACCTATGGGGACAACGGAGTTCGCGTCAGCTGTCTCTGTCCGATGGGAGTCGAGACGAAGTTGATGCGCTCCGGCGAGAACTCGGGTGATCCACTCGGAGTCGCGGCCACCCGCGCCGTCGTCTCGGCAGGCGACGTGCTGCAGCCCGAGCAGGTCGCCGACATCGTGCTCGACGCCGTGGACCGGGAGACGTTCCTGATCCTGCCCCACGAGAGCGTCCTCACCATGTACCGGCAGAAGGGATCCGACTACGACCGCTGGCTGCGCGGGATGCGCCGCTACCAGAGTTCGCTGCTGGAGCACGCGTGACACCCGAGCACGCAGACCTGGTCCTCGCCGAGCGGCGCGGACCGGTCCTGGTGCTGACCTTCAACCGGCCGGACAAGCTGAACGCCTGGACCGACGACCTCGAAGACCGGTACTTCACGCTGCTGAGCGACGCCGAGGACGACCCGGACGTCCGCGCGATCGTGGTGACCGGAGCCGGGCGCGGGTTCTGCGCCGGCGCCGACCTCGGACGCCTGCAGGCCGTCGGTGACGTGTCCGAAGCGGACCTCCTCCGGCCGCGCCCCCGCGACCTTCCCGCGACACTGCGCAAACCGCTGATCGGGGCGATCAACGGGGTCGCCGCCGGTCTCGGAATGGTGGAGGCCCTCTACTGCGACATCCGGTTCGCCTCGGCGTCCGCCCGGTTCACGACCGCCTTCGCCAAGCGGGGACTGATCGCCGAATACGGCATCTCCTGGCTGCTGCCCCGGCTCGTGGGACGCAGCCGCGCCACCGACCTGCTGCTGTCGAGCCGCATGGTCGACGCCGAGGAGGCACTGCGCATCGGACTCGTCGACCACCTCGTGCCAGACGGTTCGGTCGTCGACGGCGCGGTCGCCTATGCCGAACAGCTGTCGACGCACTGCTCCCCGACGTCGATGGCCGTCATCAAGGACCAATTACAGAACGATGCGGACGGCCCGTACGCCGAGTCCGTGGCCCGAGCGGAAGGCCTGATGTTGCAGGCGTTCCGCGGGGCCGATCTCGTCGAGGGCGTACAGAGTCACCTCGACAAGCGCACACCCATGTTTCCCTCACTACCCGTCAGGAGTTCCCATGTCCCTGTTTGACATCTCGGATGGCGCCCAGCAGTTGCAGACC
>NZ_LTCZ01000409.1:0-3619 GCF_001583455.1 Rhodococcus sp. LB1
AACACAACGATGTAGCGTCACTTATGCGATTAAGCGAAAGGAGAGCATCGTGAGTTCCACTGTTGAGATGAAGAACGAAGAGGCTGTGCCCTACACGGGTCCGAAGCCGTACGGCATGAGTGACGATCTGATCGTTCCGGGTGCACTGGACCTGGACTGTGACGAGCGGCTGTGGGTTCCGCAATCGCAGGATGTCGAGTTCCGCCCGCTGGTGTTGTCGGCGAGCCAGGGCTACTTCGTGAACATTCTGCGGGTGCGCCGTTCGGGGATCCTGTCCCGGCACCGGCATGCCGGGGCGGTGCACGCGTTCACTCTGCGAGGCCGCTGGCATTACCTCGAGTACGACTGGTGGGCCGAAGAAGGCACCTACGCGTTCGAGCCGCCCGGCGACATCCACACCCTCGAGGTCCCCGAGGACGTGACCGAGATGGCGACCCTGTTCCACGTGAGCGGCGCGTACATCTACGTCGACGTCGACGGCAACACCGTCGGCATCGAAGACGTCTTCAGCAAGATCGACAAGGCCCGCGCGCACTACGAGAAGATCGGGCTCGGCGCCGACTACGTCGACCGCTTCATCCGCTGAGACACCCCGGCGGACACCTCCCGACATGGCGTAATAACACCGAGTTCCCTTCGCGCTCGGGGGCGGTGTCCGCCGGCGACTCACCCTCTATTTCCACGAGCCCGATCGCGGGCGAAAGTAGCAGGTTCCCCACATGCGAGCTCTCACCAAGAGAAGTGCCACTCCACACGACGTCCTGGTGCAGGATCTGCCCAAGCCCGAACCGGGCCCGGGGCAGGTGCGGGTACGCACCGAGGCCTGCGGGTTGTGCGGCAGCGACGTGCACGCCTGGAATCACGACACCGGTTACGAATGGATCCGCCCCCCGGTCGTGCTCGGACACGAGGCGGTCGGATACGTCGAAGCCCTCGGCGAGGGCGTCGACCCGGCCTGGCTCGGCAAACGCGTTGTCCCCGTTGCGATCGACGGCTGCGGCGTGTGCGATCTGTGCGAGCGCGGTTTCCGGCAGATCTGTCCCCGGCGCACCGTCCTCGGATTGTCCTTCGACGGCGCGGCCGCCGAATCGTTCGTCGTCCCCGAGGTCCGCCTGGTCGAGGTCGACCGGCATCTGCCGGCGTCGACGCTGGCGCTGACCGAACCGCTGTCGGTCGCGTGCCGTGCGGTCGCGCACATCGAGAACGCCGCCGTGGGCCCCACCCGGGTGGTGGTGTCCGGTCCCGGACCGATCGGCACGATGGCCGCCCTCGTCCTCGCCCAACGCGGCCACGACGTCGTGCTCTCCGGGGTCGGCAACGATGAGAACGTGCGATTGCCGCTGGCCCGCGCGCTCGGTCTGCGCACCGTGATCGCCGGCCGGGACGAGCTGCCTTTCATTCCCACCGCATGGGTTGACGCCTCCGGTTCGACGGCCGCGCTCGATGCCGCCATCGCCGCGGTCCTGCCCGGCAGCCCCATCTCCGTCGTCGGACTGTTTGCCCGCACCGGACCGGTCGACTTCAACGCCGTCACCCGCAAGGAGATTCGTCTGCAGGGCAGTTACGGATCGACGAAGGTCGACTACCGGGCCGCTGCCGACGCGATGGCCGCCGACCCGGCACCGTGGCCGCAGCTGGTGACCGAAATTTCCCTCACTGATGCGGCTTCGGCGCTCGAGCGCGCCGCGGCCGGTCACGACATGAAGGTCGTGCTCGTCCCATGACCACACCGGACCCCACCCCTGTCCCGAAAGGACACGCCATGTCCACACCCGACATCGCGGCCGAACCCGCTACCCACGCGGCCGGGCGCACCTCGATCGTCAAGGTCGCCTTCGCCAGCATGATCGGCACAGCCGTCGAATGGTATGACTTCTTCCTCTACGGCTCGGCCGCCGCGCTCGTCTTCGGGCCGCTGTTCTTCCCCGACAGCGAGCCTTCCACGGCCACCCTGCTCGCCTTCGCCACCTTCGCGGTCGGATTCTTCGCCCGCCCGCTCGGCGGCATCGTCTTCGGCCACTACGGCGACAAACTCGGTCGCAAGAAGATGCTGGTCGTCAGCCTGCTCATGATGGGCGCCGCGACCTTCGCCATCGGCCTGCTGCCGACCTTCGCGAGCATCGGCATGGCCGCACCACTGCTGTTGATCGGCTGCCGACTGCTACAGGGCTTCGCCGTCGGCGGCGAATGGGGCGGAGCGGTCCTGATGGCCGCCGAACACGGTGACAACGACCGCCGCGGATTCTGGACGTCGTGGACCCAGGCCGGGGTGCCCCTCGGAAACCTGCTCTCCGCGGTGGTGCTCTGGGTGCTGGCCCTGTTCCAGAGCGACGAAGCCTTCGATTCCTGGGGCTGGCGAATTCCCTTCCTGCTCAGCGCCGTTCTCGTCCTCATCGGGTTGTGGATCCGGCTGAGCATCGAAGAATCCCCGGTCTTCGCCGCCAACAAGAAAGCCCTCGAGAATCACAAGGCCGAGCACGCGCCGATCATCGAGGTCTTGCGCAAATACCCCCGTGAGGTTCTCATCGCGATGGGGCTGCGGTTGGTGGAGAACACCTCGTACTACATCTTCACGGTCGTGGTGATGACCTACATGGTCACCTACCTGGATATGCCCAAGAGCGCCGCCATCGCGGGTGTGCTGATCGCCTCGGTCGCGCAGTTCTTCCTCACCCCGGTCATCGGTGCCCTGTCCGACCGGGTCGGCCGGCGGCCGCTGTACTTCACCGGGGCACTCGGTGCCGGCATCTGGGGCTTCGTGTTCTTCCCCCTCATCGACACCGGCAACCAGACCGTCATCGCGGCGGCGATCTTCATCGGGCTGATCTTCACCACCCTGATGTACGCGCCGCAGGCGGCGATGTTCTCCGAACTGTTCGGCACCAGCGTCCGCTACAGCGGCGCCTCCCTCGGCTACCAGCTCGCCTCGGTGTTTGCCGGCGGCCTGGCCCCCGTCATCGCGGTCGCGCTGCTCGGCACCGTCGAGGAGAAGAACACCATCGCGGTGAGCATCTACCTCGCCGTCCTGGCCGTGATCACCATCATCGCCGTGATCGCCGCGAAGGAAACCGCCCGCACCTCCCTCGTCCACGACCGGGTCCTCGACGAGGCCACCGGGAACTGACACCACCGGGCTGGTGTGCGGTGCTCACCCCGCACACCGGCCCGGCCACCAGTCGTCTCCCGATCCGAGTAGAAAGACCTCTCGCATGAACGCACCTGTCCACACCCCGGTCCTGGACCTGTTCCGCCTGGACGGGAACGCGGCCATCGTGACCGGGGCATCGCGCGGCCTGGGCCGCGCACTGGCCATCGCTCTCGCGGAAGCAGGAGCCGACATCCTCGCCGTCGACATCGGCGAACTCGACCAGGTCGACAAGGAAGTGCGCGCCCGGGGCGTTCACTGCGCCACACGCACCGCCGACCTCAGCAACCTGACACCCGACACCGCGGCCGAGCTGATCTCCTGGGCGGGGACCGAGTTCCCGCATCCGACGATCCTCGTCAACAACGCGGGCATCATCCGCCGCGGCCCCGCGACCGACACCACGCCCGCGGACTGGTCGGCGGTGCTCGACCTCAATCTCACCACCCCCTTCCTGCTCAGCCAGGCCTTCGC
>NZ_LTCZ01000409.1:3625-64566 GCF_001583455.1 Rhodococcus sp. LB1
TTCCAAGGCGGGATGGAGGTACCGTCCTACGCCGCCTCCAAGCACGGAATCCTCGGACTGACCCGAGCTCTCGCGAACGAGTGGGCCGCACACCGCATCCGAGTCAACGCGATCGCCCCCGGCTACATGGAGACCGAGTTCACCGCCGCGCATCGCGAGGACCCCGCCCGGGCGGAGAACATGCTGCGTCGCATCCCCGCCGGCGTCTGGGGGCGACCGGAGGATCTTGCCGGCGCGGCCGTCTTCCTCGCCTCGGCCGCATCCTCTTACGTCACCGGCACCGCCCTGTCCGTCGACGGTGGATGGCTCTCCCGGTAGCCGAACCCTGACCGGCGTTCCGTCTCCCGCAACGGAGCTGCTCGGTAGCCGGATTCACAGAGCGTCACGAGCATTGCAGGAATGGCAGCCCCACGTCGTTCGCCGAGGGCTATCGCGAGTGCGGCGCGGAGACGGCGGGTGGCGGGTTGCGGCCGTCCGCTGCCGCGCTCGCGGTGATCGTCAGTTTCGGTGGAACGCGATACTCATGCAACGCATTCGGCCGGTGTTCGCCGTGGTGGGCAGCCTCGGCGCGCTCGGGTACCGCACTCAGCTCGATCGACGCGGATCGTCCCGACGACTTGGCCGTCGGGGCACGCGATAGCCTCGCCGGGCCGCGAATTCGACGGCGTGTACTTCCGGCACCTTCTGCCCGTCGTCTCCGAAACAGACGAGGACGCATCACAGCCCGACCACACGGCGGACGTGGAAGACTGGGTGTGTGAAGGTCACGCAGAGGCCTGACCCGCCCACCGGCATCCGGCGGGCGTTCTTTCGCGCGCCGATCTACCTCTACCGCGTCCACCTCGGGTTTCTCCTCGGTGGCCGATTCCTGCTCCTCGAACACGTCGGGCGCAAGACCGGCGCCCGGCGGCAGGTCGTGCTCGAGGTGGTCAACCACGACGCCGTCGGCGATGGGTACGTGCTGGCCGCCGGGTTCGGTCCCAAGTCCGATTGGTACCGGAACCTGCGTGCACAACCGAACGCGAAGATTCAGGTGGGCCGCCGGCGGCTCTCGGTGACAGCCGAATTCCTCGATCCCGAGACCGGTGCGGACTTCATGGCGCACTACGCGGCGGAGCATCCGAAACTCGGACTGCGGATCGCCAAAGGCATGGGCTTCGACGTCGACGGCAGCGCGGCCGACTTCCGGGCGGCCGGCCGTGAAATCCGTTTCGTCCGGCTGCGCCCCCGCGGCTGAGGGTGCTCAGTTCAGCCGCACACCGCCCGCGAGGAGCATGGTGCGCAGGACGAAAGCCGCCTCGGGGCCGATGATCTCCCCGACCAGGGTGAGGTAGCGGTCCACGTATTCCGGTCCGTGCGGCGCGACCGTCGGGTACTCGGGGTCGGACGGATCGAGGTGATGGGCGACCTCGTGAAGCACCACCAGTTCGCGGAACGCCCAGGCGTTGCCGTTCCGATGCTCGGGTACCGCGATTGTCGCGCAATCGCTTTCGTAGTGGGCCGCCTTGTTGCCCGACCGCGCGCGGACGTGAACCGGGGTGGCCGCCCGCGTCCAGGTGGATCGCACCCAGTTCAGGGCGAGCACCCGGTCGACGTAGTCCTGCACCGAGTCGATCGACGCGAATTTGCGTTCCACCGGCAGCGTCACCTGCGACCCCAGAACGTCGACGACGCGCAGCCCGCGCTCGTCGGCGCGGTCGAACATGGTGCGCACGAGGGCCTCGGCGTCGTACACGGCGGTCCGCTGAGTGTCGCGGGGCCGCTTCACGACGGGATCTGCTTGCGGGCGGTCGACAGTTCGGGTGAGTTGCTCAGGCGGGCGGTCCGGGCGGCGCGGTCGCCGGCCCGGCGGGCGCTCGACGAATGTCCGGCGGACGCCCGTCCTCCTCGCCACGTGCCGCGGGCCTGCGAGTTCTCCGAGTAGTAGTCCTTCAGCTCGAGCTGCTTGTCGCGCAGGACCAGTGCCGTCTCCGCCGACGACTCCGGCACGGACACCGCCTGCTCCTCGGCCTCCTTCTTGGCGTCGGCCAGGCGCTGCCCGATCCGCGCGGCGTAGGCGAGCTGGAAGTTCAACCGGGCGGTGACACCGGCGACGGGCCGTCGCACCCGTGTCGCGACCCGGCGGCGCCCGCGCTTCTCGACCTGCGTCCGCACCGTCGTCTCGCCGCGGTACTCACCCGACTTGATGTAGCCGTCGGACGCCCGGACCATCTGGATCAGCAGGCTCGCGTACAGGGCCTCGCAGACGTCGATGTCGCCGGCGAACCCGTACGCGTAGATGACGGCGGACGTCTGGGCGATGTCGCACTGGACGTCGTTGGCGGCGGCGATCACCAGGAACAGTTGCGCGTACGTGCGCAGACCCTTCTTGCCCGGTTCACCGATCGTGATCAGGCGCTGGGTGGGGGTGGCCCGCTTCTCCCGGCCCGCCGCGTGTGCGCGCGCCACCGCGAGGTCGATCGAGGAGGCGGTGGCGAGCCGCTGGGCGGCGGCCATGAAGGCCTCGCCCTCGTGCGGGTTGTCGGTGGATTCCGCCTGCCGGAGGAGCCCACCGATGCGGGTCAGCATCTTGTCGGAACTCACCCAGGCAGGCTAGCCCCCCGTGCGTGGTTAACGAGTCCTGACACTCCTTAACCGCGCACGGGCGGCGGAGCCGCCTACAGCCGCTCGAGGTCGTCGAGGATCAGGTTTGCGCCGGTGAGGCCGATGCCGGTGATCCACACCCGGTAGTCGGTCTGACGGACGCTGTCGCGTCGTGACGGCCCCATCTGCCCGATGAGTACAGGATCGATCCCCAGTTCCCCCGGTGCGGACGTGTTGGCGACGAACGCGATGTCGGAGTCGATCTGGGCGACGTTCTCGAGCGAGATCTCGGACATGTCGTTCTTCGCGTCCCACGGCTGCCCGGTGATGGTGTAGCCGGCCGCGGTCAGCACGGAACCGGAGAACGTGCCGGGTCCGTGCAGGCGCAGGCCGTCGTCCATCACGCGGATGACGTGCGCGGTGCGACCCCGGTTGGTTTCGGTCAACGCGGCGGCGCGGGCGTGGAACGCCGACAGCTTCTGCTCGGCTGCGTCCGTCTCACCCATGGCCTCGGCGAACAGCCGGAGCGTCCCCTGCCAGTCGACCGCCGGCGACACGGAGAACACGGTGGGCGCGATCGCGGACAGCGCGTCGTACAGGTCGCCGTGCCGCTGTTTGCTGCTGAGGATGAGGTCGGGCTGCAACGCGGCGATCGCCTCGAGGTTCGGTTCGGCGATCGACCCGACGACGGTGGTGCTGTCCAGTCCGCCGCCCAGGTAGGCGGGCAGCGCGTCGGCGGAACCGGCCTGAGCAGCGCCGACCGGTGTCTTCCCGAGCGTGACGACGGTGTCGATGGGCAGGCTGTCGAGGGCGACGATGCGACTGGGCCGGTTGCTCACCGTCGTCGTGCCCATGGCGTGGGTGACGGTGCGCTGGGCGCCGCTGTCGCTGCCCGTTGCCGCGTCGGGTCGCGCGCAGGCGGCGGTGAGCGCGGCCAGTGCGGCTGCTCCCAGCCCGGCTCCGAATTCGCGTCGTGTCAGGGCGTCGACGATCTCCTGCCATTGGACGTCGGTGACATTCGGGGAGCACGTAGCAGAACGCATCCTGGACCTCGATCTCGAAGGGGGTAGAAGATAGGCGAACCTAACCTTATACAGTCTGTTGCGTGAGCGTGCAGACGACGACGTCGCCCGAGGGGTGGACGCCACCGGCCTGCGCGGCGCTCTCCCGGTCACTTCTGGAGCCGTTGTGCGGCAGCGCGCCCCGGGTGCGCGGCTGGCTGCTGATCGAGCAACCCGGACCGTGGGGACGCGACCGGCTCCGGCAGAGCCGCCTCGACCCGGTCCTCGGCGACGCGCTCGCAGGCCGGTGCGCCGACGCGGGGGTGCGTCCGGTGCTGATCCGCACCCGGCAGCGCCGCGACCTCGCCGCCGGACGTCACGTCTACCTTGTGCGTCCCGGACGAGCCGACGGCTGGGCGGAGCGACTGCTGGTGCGTGAGGACCGGGAGCTGATCGACCTCGACCTCGACCTGTCACCCGGAGTGGGGGAACGTCTCGACCCCGCCGAATCTCTGTTCCTCGTCTGCACCCACGGCAAGAAGGACGCGTGCTGCGCGTCGTTCGGACGCCCCGTCGTCACCGGCCTCGGCCACCGCGACGGACGGGTCTGGGAATCGACGCACGTCGGCGGCGACCGATTCGCCGCGACCATGGTGTGCCTGCCGTCGGGCATCTACTACGGCCGGGTCACCGCGGAGGCGGCGGAACACATTGTCGCCGAACACGATCACGGACGCGTGGTGCTCGAACACTACCGCGGCCGGTGCACCGACGACCCGGTGCTGCAGTTCGCCGAGCACACCGTCCGGGCCGAGCGGTCGCTGCTCGGACTCGACGATGTGATCCCGCTGTCGGCGACCCCGCGGACGGACGGCGACACCGACGTCCTGGTCCGGCACCCGGCCGGGACCGACCTCGTCCGGGTTCGCACAACCCGTGCCGAACCCCGCCTGACCGCCTGCAGCGCGGGTGTCGTCGACAGCCCGGACCGGTTCGAGGCGGCTCCGCCACCCGTGCGCCGTTCTGGTAGCTAGGACAACCAAAAAGGCGCACGGGCGCGAAGCGCCTGACAACTTGCCCACACGTTCAGCGGCGTTTCCTTCCCGGTTACCTGCAGGGCGGTTGTCCGTACAACTCGGCCCGTGACAGTGGTCGCCATGACGGAGCATCGGTACCGCACGATCGCGGACCAACTGGAGTGCGAGATCGAGAGCCTGGCGCCGGGCACCAAACTCGACAGCGAACACGAGCTGATGAAGCGCTTCGGGGTGGGCCGGGCGGCGGCGCGGGGTGCGGTGCAGGAGCTGGAGCGGCGACTGCGGGTGCGGCGCGTCCAGGGTGCGGGCACGTTCGTCGCCGAGCGGATCGACTACGTCATCTCCCGCGACCGCCGGCCGTCGTGGCACCGCACCGTCCGGGAGGCCGGGGCGGTACCGCGGTCGGTGATCCTCGAACGGACGCTTGCACCGCTGCCCGCCGACTGCGCCGACCGGCTGGAGGTGCCGCACGGCACCCCGGCGCACCACATGGTCCGGCTCAGCTACATCAACGACGTCGTCGCCGGTCTCGGATTCGAATGGATCTCCCACGACGCCGTCCCCGACCTCGCCGAGGGCATGCGGGTGGAGGAATCCCTCGACGAGGTGCTCCGCCAGATGGGACATGTCCGTTCGGTCCGGTCCTGGTGCCGCACCGCATCGGACATTCCGCCGGCCGACGTGCAGGAGAAGCTGCAGCTCGTGTCCGCGGTCCCGGTGTGGGTGGTGGAGAGCGTCAACCGCGACGCCGACACCGGCACACCCCTCACCTACAGCAAGGCGTGGATGCGCGGCGACGCCGTCCGCGTCGTCATGGAGATCGGCTCTCCGGACGAACCCCGACCACTCACCACCGACATCGAGAACGACACGAAAGAGGTTTCGGCCCCATGATTTCCCACGTCTACAGTCGCGAACGCGTCGCCGAGTTGCTCGCCGCCGCGTCGGCGGGCGACCTCGTCGAGCTCGCCGACGCCTGCCTGTCCGACGGCGCCGAACTCGCGGTCCTCACCGCGCCGGAGGTCGGTTCCGTCGCGGCGCAGGTGCGTGAACCCATTGCGTACGAGCACTTTTTCCTCGGCGACGTCCTCGGCTGCCGCGCCGAGGTGAGTCTCGCCGGAGTGCGTGGCTGGGCCATGCGGCTGGGCGACGACCGGGCCGCCACCCTCGCCGCCGCGATCTGCGACGCCGAGGTCCAGGCCGGGCGCCCGCACGCCGACCGTGTTCACGAACTGTGCGCCCGCGTCGAGCACGAACGCCGGCTCGCCGACCTCGACGAATGGGCGCAGCTGGCCCCCACCATCGTCCAATTCGAGGAGCTGACGTAGAGATGAGCGACACGATCGTGATCGGTTCGGCGCTCGGCGCCGGCCTGCACCCCGACCGGGCGCAGCGCGTGTACCGGGCGGTCCTGGAGGCGTTCGCGCGACCGGGAACCGTCCAGGCGTTGCCCCGCACCGACTTTCCCCCTGCCCTGCTGCCCGCGCTCGCGCTGGCCGACCTGGAGACCGGCACGCACGTCCTCGAGGAACAGCAGGACTGGACGTCCGTGCTCGCCGTTGCCACCGGCGCACCCGCCGCCCCGCTGGGGACGGCGAAGTACGTCACCGCGCTTCGCCCGCCGACGGTGACCGAATTCGGTTCGGTGTCAACCGGTACGGCACTGAGCCCGGAGTCGGCAGCGACTGTCGTCTGCGCGGTCGACGCGGTCGACGACGGCATCCCCGTTCGCCTCGCCGGGCCGGGAATCGAGTCCGCGATCGCCTTCGCGCCGGCCGGATTCGACCCCGCCCTGTGGCAGGTCCGGCGCCACCTGGTCGCGGAGTTCCCGTCCGGCGTCGACCTGCTGTTCGTCGGGCCGGACGGATCAGTCGTCGGGATCCCCCGCACCACCGTGGTCTTCGGAAAGGACAACTGACATGGGATATTCGGGAGCACGGGGTGGCCTGGACGCCATCCTCGCCGCCGAGTCGCTGGTCCGCGGCGCCCGCAACGCCGACCCCGCACCGTGGCTGACGACGGAACAGATCACCGGCCGCATGCGGTTGGCCGTCGACCGGGTGATGGGCGAGGGCAGCCTGTACGACGAGGACACGGCCGCCGACGCGCTGCGGCAGGCCGAGGGTGACGTCATCGAGGCGACCCACCTGGTGCGAGCCCACCAGTCGACGTTGCCGCGACTGGCCGTGAGCGAGCCGATCGACCCCGACGAGATGGTGGTGCTGCGGCGCATCGTCCCCGCGCACCGCACACCCGACGGCCCTCAGCTGCTCGGCCGCACCAGCGACTACACCGGCCGGATGCTGGATCGCGACGCACGGCCGGAACCGGTGATCGTTCAGGAGAGCGTGCCCGCGGAAACCGAACGGGCGGAGGACCAGCGGCATCCGCGGCGGTTTTCCGACATGCTCCGCGAGATGGATCTGCTGGTGGACAACCGGCCCGCCGACGGCGCACCGAAGGCCGCACCGTTCGATATCTCGCGGCATCCCGCACGACCGCCTGCCCCGCGCTCGGCGATCCTCGCGAGCATGGCCCGCGCCGAGACCGGCTCACTGATCGGCACCTGGTACCGCTCGATCCGCGGCACCGAGGGCAACATCCACGAGGTGACGCTCGGCGAGGTGCGGCACGGCCGGCTCCCGCTGCGGGTCGCGCACCCGCACACCGGAAAGCCGGTGCTGCTCGGGTACATCCGTGCGTCGGAGTGCGAGGCGATCGAGGACCTCGACGGCCCGGACGAGGACCGCAGCCGATTCGACGTCGGCTACGGACTGTGCTTCGGGCACAACGAACGCAAGGCCATCGCGATGGCGAACCTCGACATCGCCTGCCGGCGGTTCGGTGACGCGGACGGTCTCGAGCAGGTGCTGCTGCTCACCACCGACGGCCTCGACTCGTGCGGATTCCTCGAACACCTCAAGTTGCCGCACTACGTCACGTTCCGCTCGATGATCGACCGCAAGCGCGCCGTGCGCGGTGTGGAGTCGGTGGCCGAGCGCACCGCCGAACCGATCGGAAGGACCTGCTGATGACCGTCACCGACACCGTCACCGAAACACCCACCACCGCCGGTGTTCTCGCGGCGCTCGACGCCGAATCCTTCCCCCGCGGAATCCTCGACGAAGGGTCCAAGCGGGAGATCCGCCGCGCCACCCTCACCGCGGTCTGCGTGCCCGGTTACCAGGTGCCGTTCGGGTCCCGCGAGATGCCGGTGGCCCGCGGCTGGGGTTCCGGCGGACTGCAGCTCACGCTGGGCCTGCTCGGCGGCCACGACACCGTGAAGGTCATCGACCAGGGCGACGACGACGGCGTCAACGCCACCAACCTGCGTCGCCTCATCGTCGACAGCGAGCACTGCGCGCAGACCCAGGACACCCGGGATTGCAGCGTCGTCCAGAGTCGGCACCGCATCCCGGAGGAGCCGCTGATCGACGATCAGGTTCTGGTGCTTCAGGTTCCGGTCGCGGAGCCGTTGCGGGGCGTGCAGAAGTCGGTGAGCGAGTGCGCGCGGATGCACGCCGAGGCCGACTACTCGATGATCTGGGTCAGCCTGTACGAGGACCTGGTGCGCAACGGAGTGATCACGAAGACCACCGGCTACCCGGTGCTCGTGAACGGCCGCTACGTCATGGTCACCACCCCGATCCCCCGCTGGGACGTGCCGCGCCTGAACAACGCCGCGAGCCTGACGCTGTTCGGCGCCGGCCGGGAGAAGCGCATCTTCGCGGTCCCGCCGTACACGCGGGTCGAGCCGCTGACGTTCGACGACGTCCCGTTCGAGGTCGAGGGCGACACCGCCCAGCGCTGCGCGCGCTGCGGTTCGTCCGACACCTTCCTGGTGGAGGCACCCGGCGGGCGGACGGCCTGCAGCGACATCGAATGGTGCACCAGGACACTCGACGGTGACGTCGATGCGCGCAACCATGCGGAACGGTCGCCGTTGCGCTTCCTGCCCGACCCGGCACGTCGGGTGCGGGCGGCCACAGCCGTGAAGCGTCGTGGTCCCGCGGAGCTGGAGGCGCGGCCGGTCCCGGCCCACGCCGACGGCTGGACGCTCGCCGTCCGCGGCGTCGGCAAGGTCCACGGACCGGGCGGCGCCGACGCGGTACCCGGAACCGGACCGGGCACCGGAACCGCGATCAGCCCCCGCACCGGCGCGGTCGTCGCCGCCTGGGACGTCGGCTTCGACGTCGCGCCCGGTGAGGCGCTCGGCCTCATCGGTGAGTCGGGCTCGGGCAAGTCGACCGTGCTGCGCTGCCTCGTCGGCGAGGAAACGGCCACGGCCGGTTCGATGTTCCTCACCACTGTCGGCGGCGGCGACACCGACGTGTTCGGACTCGACGCGGCCGAGCGCCGGGCGCTGCGCGTCGACACCGTCGGTCTCGTGCACCAGAACCCGGCGGACGGCCTGACCATGAAGGTGTCCGCCGGCGGCAACATCGCCGAGCGGCTCACCGCGGCGGGCTGGCGGAACTATCACGAGATCCGGGACCGCGCCGCGTATCTGCTGGAGAAGGTGGAGGTGCCGCTCGAGCGGATGGACGACCCCGTCCACACGTTCTCCGGCGGCATGCGTCAGCGGGTGCAGATCGCGAAGGCCCTCGCCACCGACCCCCGGGTGCTGCTGCTCGACGAGCCCACCACCGGGCTCGACGCGTCCGTCGCGGCGGGTGTGCTGGACCTGCTCCGCAAACTCCTCGCCGAGCGGGACACCGCCGCCGTGGTCGTCAGCCACGACTTCGCCGTCATCGAGGCCCTCACCGACCGCTGCCTCGTGATGAACGTCGGCCGTGTCGTCGAGTCCGGGCTCACCGACCAGCTGTTCCAAGACCCGCACCACCCCTACACGCAGCGGCTCGTCGCGGCCGCACGTCGGTGAATCCGACCATCGAAGGCTGAGGTAACCCACCATGATTTCTCCGATACTGTCGGTCCGCGCACTGCGGAAGACGTTCACACTGCACACCATCGACGGCCGCACGGTGACGTCGCTGCACGGCGTCGACCTCGACGTCGCTGAGGGCGAGCACGTCGCCCTCGCCGGGCCCAGCGGTGCCGGCAAGTCCAGTCTGCTGCGCTGCGTGCACCGCAGCTACCTGCCCGACGGCGGCACCGTCACCCTGCGCACCGACGACGGCCCGGTCGAGTTGACGTCGCTGCCGGACCGCGAGATGGCCCGGCTGCGCGGACGCGAACTGGGGTACGTCTCCCAGTTCCTGTCGGCGCCGCCGCGCACCGGCCCGATGGATGTGGTCGCGGCCGCGGGGCGCCGGCGTGGAATGAGCAGGTCCGACGCCCGCGACGCCGCCGCCGACTCGCTGCGGCGCCTGGCCCTCGACGAGGCGCTGTGGGACGTGGATTGCAGCGTCCTGTCCGGTGGCGAACGCCAGCGCGTGAACATCGCTGCGGGAACGGTCAATCCGCCGCGACTGCTACTGCTCGACGAACCGGTGTCGGCGCTCGACCCGGCCAACCGGGAACGCGCGCTGGAGCTGATCGCGTCGCTGTCCGCGCAGGGGGTGGCGGTGCTCGCCGTCTTCCACGACCTCGACGCGATGCGCAGACTGGCGTCGCGGGTGATCCGGTTCAGTGAGGGCCGGATCGCGCAGCAGGGCAGTGCGTTCGACGTGCTGGGAGCGGCGGCATGAGCGAAACTGCGCAGACCCTCGAGCAGCCCACCGCCTGGTCGTTGCAGCAGTCGCCCCGCGACTACGTGCTCGGGCACGTGCGTGCCGTGCTCCCCGCCGGCATCCTCGACGACGCCCGGATCGTCGTGCGCGACGGCCGCATCGTGGAGGTCGGTGAACCCACACCCGGCACCCGGATCGACGTCGACGGCGGCGGACTGTTCTGCCTTCCCGGTCTCGTCGACGTCCACTCGGACGGCCTCGAGCGGGAACGCCTCCCGCGGCCGGGGGCGGAACTGCCGTGGATGTTCTCGATGATGTCGTTCGAGGGGAAGCTGCGGGCGGCCGGTGTGACCACCGTGTTCCACGGGGCGTCGTTCTCCGACCGGGAGGCGGCCAAGAACCAGCGCAGCGTGCACGCGGCGATGGAGATGTGCGAGGCGATCGCCGGGTGGAACGAACGCGAGACCGACGGCCGGCTCGTCGACCACCGGGTGCTGCACCGGCTCGACGTCCGATCCGCCGCCGGTCTGGCGGCGCTCCGCAACCACTTCGACCACCTGGTCGCCACCGGACAGGTCGGTGCGGATCTGCCCGCCGTGATCTCGCACGAGGACCACACCCCGGGCATCGGGCAGTACGCCGACCGCACGTTCTACGAGCGGTACATGGCCGGGATCCGCGGCATCTCCATGGAGGAGGCCCGGCTCCGGGTCGACGAGGTGGTGCGGGAACGGGAGAGCAACATCGCGGTGCGTGAGGACGCGATGGAGTGGCTCGCCGGCCGCGGCGCGACGGGATCGGTCCGGATCTTCGGGCACGACCCCGAATCCGCCGTCGAGATCGCCGACCTGGCGCGCCGCGGCGGCAACGTCGCCGAATTCCCGACGACGGAGGAGGCGGCCCGGGAGGCCCGCGACCGCGGCATGTCCGTGGTGATGGGCGGACCGAACGTCCTGCGCGGCGGCTCGCACTCCGGCAACGTGTCGGCGGTGGAACTGGCCCGGCTGGGTCTGGTGACCGCGCTCGCATCGGACTACCTGCCGTCGTCGCTGCTCGGGGCCGCGTTCACGCTCGCCGCCGACGACACGATGCCGCTGCACGCCGCGGTGTCGCTGATCACCAGCGGTGCGGCCACGGCCGTCGGGCTCTCCGACCGCGGGGCGCTGGAACCCGGGCAGCGCGCCGACCTGGTGCTCGTCGGTCTCGAGCACCGGTGCCCGGTGGTCCGGTCCGTGCTGCGGGCGCAGTAGACGTGCCCGCAGCGACAACCCGCTGGTCTCGCCCATCGCAGTTTCTCGGGGGTTCACCCGGGGTTGCCACTGCGGTCACCGTGGAAGACGAACCTTGACCCGAACGCGCAGGATCTCGATGCGCGCCTGCCACGCCCGACTCAGGGCACCCGAAGGAGACAACTTTCATGGGTAGCTTCATGCGCCGATCGTTCGCCGCTGCCGCGGTGGGCGCGGCCGCCGTCCTCGCCCTGTCCGCGTGCGGATCCAGCGCCGCCGACAGTGCGGGGTCCGGCGACCCGGAGACGCTCGTGCTGGCGTCCATCCCGTCGGAGGATTCCGAGAGCCTGCAGCAGCAGTACAAGCTGGTGGGTGACGTGATCGAGAAGGAGACCGGCATCCCGGTCGAATTCCAGAACGCGACCGACTACGCCGCCGTCATCGAGGGACAGCGGGCCGGCAAGGTGCAGATCGCCGGTTACGGGCCGTTCTCCTATGTCACCGCGAAGGACGCGGGTGTCGCGACCACACCGATCGCGGTGCCCGTCGACGCGGCCGACGCCGAGCCGGGCTACAAGTCGTACGCCATCACGAAGGCAGGTTCGAACATCAAGAGCCTCGCCGACTTCCGCGGCAAGACGGTGTGCTTCGTCGATCCCTCCTCCACGTCCGGGTACCTGTACCCGTCGGCCGGACTCCTCGAGGCCGGGATCGACCCGCAGAAGGACGTCACCCCCGTCTTCGCCGGCGGGCACGACGCCTCGGTGCTCGCCGTCGTCAGCGGCCAGTGCGACGCCGGCTTCGCCTACGACACCATCGTCGACAAGGTCCTCGTCGAGAAGGGGCAGATCAAACCGGGTGACGTCGACGTGCTGTGGAAGTCGGAGACCATCGCCGCCAGCCCCATCGCGATCAGCACCGACTTGTCCCCCGAACTCCAGGGCAAGCTCACCGACATCTTCCGCACCAAGCTCAACCGGCCTGCCCTCGTCGCTGCCGGATACTGCACCGACGAGAGCGGATGCGCGCTGCCGGAGGGGGTCGAGTACGGCTACGTCGCCGTCGACGACGCCTTCTACGACGGTGTCCGCAAGGTCTGCGACATCACGAAGGCCGCGGCGTGCCAGGGCTGACCGTCCGGCCGCAACTGAACCCGACACAGTAGGGAGACCCTCATGTCCGACCCCGATCACTCCGCGCTCGGCGCGTCGATCGACCGCATCCTGACACCGACCATCACCCTCGACCGGGTCACGAAGGACTTCGGTCCCCAGATCCGGGCGCTCGACGACGTGTCGCTGCAGGTGTATCCCGGTGAGGTCGTCGCGCTGCTCGGGCTGTCGGGGTCGGGCAAGTCGACACTGCTGCGTCTGCTGGACGGGCTGCACCTGCCCAGCACGGGGTCGGTGACGGTGCTCGGCACGGACGTGGGGGCCGCCCGGGGGCGTGAACTCCGCGAACTGCGACGCCACGTCGGCTTCGTGTTCCAGCAGTTCCACCTCGTGGGCAGCATGTCCGTGCTCGAGAACGTCTGCACCGGCGCCCTCGGCGCGCTGCGCGGTCCCCGGTTCGGGCTGTTCAGCTACCCGAGGTCGGTGCGCCGCGCCGCGATGGAACAACTCGACCGAGTGGGGTTGGCGGACAGGCCGTTCCAGCGTGCCGACACGCTGTCCGGCGGGCAGCAGCAGCGGGTCGCGGTGGCGCGGGCCCTGGTGCAGCGTCCCCGCATCCTGCTCGCCGACGAGCCGGTCGCGTCCCTCGACCCCGAGTCGTCCGCCCAGGTGATGGCGCTGATCTCCCGCATCGCCGCGGAGGACGACCTCACCGTGCTGTGCAGCCTGCATCAGGTGGAGCTCGCGCTGTCGTGGGGTCACCGCCTGGTCGGGCTGCGCGGCGGCCGGGTGGTACTCGACAAGCCCGTGTCCGCCATCGACCGGAACGAAACGATGTCCATCTACTCGAGCGTCGCGTCGCCGACGTCGCCGCAACTCGTCTGACCGCTGTGACCGTCCTCCTGCCCCCGCGCCCGAAGGAACGAGAACCCGAGGCGCGCACCGTGCCCCGGCCGTCGCTCACGTCGATCGGCGTCACCGTCGTGCTCGCCGCATGGCTGCTCGCCTCGCTGTGGTCGGTGGCCTCGCTGAAGATCAACGTCGCCACGTTCGCCGACAGCCTCGGCAACGCAGCCGATTTCGTGTCCCGCATCTTCCCCCTCGACTTCCCGCCGCTCGGCGAGATCGTCACCATGACGGGGCAGACCCTCGCCATCGTCACGTGTGCCACCGCCCTGAGCGTGGTCGTCAGCGCGCTGGTGTCACTCGCCGCGGCACGGAACACCACCCCCGGTACCCCCTTGCGCTGGGCGGCCCGCGCCACCATCGTCGTCACCCGGGCGATCCCCGAGATCGTGCTCGCCATCCTGTTCCTGCGACTGTTCGGCCTCGGCGCGGTCGCCGGCATCCTCGCGCTCGGCATCCACTCCGTCGGCATGGTCGGCAAGATGTACGCCGACGCCATCGAGGACACCGACGCCGGGCCGCGCGACGCCCTCCGCGCCGCCGGGGCGACCTGGTGGCAGCAGGTGGTCGGCGGCGTCTTCCCCCAGGCCCTCCCGGCCTTCGTCGCCACCGCCCTGCACCGCTTCGACATCAACCTGCGCGCGTCCGTGATCCTCGGCTACGTCGGGGTGAGCGGCATCGGCATGGAACTGTCGCTGGCGATGAAGACGATGAACTACCCACGTGGAATGGCCCTGGCCCTGTTCGTCGTCGCGCTGTGTGTCGTGATCGAACTGATCTCCGGCGCCGTCCGTCGTTCCCTGCTCGGGGACCGGGCGCCCAGGCGTCGCGGACTGCGTGAGCGGGTGCTGTCGGCCCGCGGCGGCTGGGCGGAGAACGGTTCCGCGGCGAGGGTCGACGGCCCCGTCGCCCTGCGCACCCCCGGTGGCGACTACCGGATCAGCCCACCGTGGACGGGCGAGCGGATCAGGCGCACCCTCTATCTCGGCGCGACGATCCTGGCGCTCGCCGCCGCCACGTGGGGCTCCGACATCGACCTGTCGCGGATGGCCGAGGGAATCACGTCCCTGCCCCGCACACTCGACCTGTTCTTCCCGCCCGGCACCGGCGGAATCTGGGACGAACTGCTCGCGCAGCTTCTCGTCACGGTGCAGATCGCCCTCGCGGCAACGCTTCTGGGTCTGCTCCTGGCCGTGCCGATCGGAATTCTGGCGGCCCGCAACGTGGCTCCCACCCCGGGCGTCGCGAAGTTCTTCCGCATCGTCATCGTGGTAGTGCGCGGCATCCCCGACCTGATCTTCGCGATCATCTTCATCGTCGTCACCGGGCTCGGTGCCACGGCGGGCGCGCTCGCGCTGTCCGTCGGGGCGGTCGGGTTGCTCGGCAAGCTGATCGCCGACTCCCTCGAGGAAACGGATGTCTCCGTGCAGCAGGCGGTGTCGGCCGGCGGCGCCAGCCGCTCCCAGGTGTTCACCGCCGCGACGCTCCGGCAGTCGGCGCCCGCCCTCGTCGCGCATCTGTTCTACCAACTCGATGTGAACATCCGTGCCGCAACACTGCTCGGCGTCGTCGGTGCGGGCGGCATCGGCTTTTACCTGATGAACGCCGCCCGGGTCCTGCAGTTCGACGTCGTCACCACCATCGTGCTCATGGTCTTCGCCGTCGTGATGGCCGTCGAGGGCGTCGCGATGTGGATGCGCCGGGCGATGTCCTAGCTTCATCCCCAACCTGTGGAGGAACCTGTTGATGAACCCGACCAATACGATTCGGACCGAAGCAAATTCAGGACTGATGGCGGCGGCGGACGCCGCGACGAACGCCTACCGGAAGGCCGTCGCCACCTACCCGCGGGAGAAGCTGAAGTCGATCGCGATGCAGGGGGCGGACGGCACCCCGACCATGTTCGTGGACGTGATCGTCGAGGACGCCATCATCGATGCCGCCACCGCGGCCGGGGTCAACGTGCTGTCCGAGGAGCGGGGCTGGGTCGACGTCGGCTCGGCCGTCACCCTGGTGGTCGATCCCGTCGACGGCTCTGCCAACGCCGCCGCCGGTGTGCCGCTGGCCTGCTTCAGCGCCGCCGTCGCGATAGACGGCGAATTCACCGAGGCGATGACCACGTGGTTACATACGGATGAACGCTGGTGGGCGTCACGAGAGTTGTCGCCGTACACCACCAGCGGGTGCCGCACGGTCGCCGACGCCGCCGTGTCGATGCTGCGCCCGCACCAGCGGAACTGGGACGCCTGGACCCGTGTCGCGCAGAAGGCGACCCGAATCCGGATCCTCAGCTGCAGCACCCTCGACGCCGTCCTGGTGGCCACGGGAGCCGTCGACGCGTTCGTCGACGCCGGCAGCGACACCCACCGGCTCATGGACATCGCCGCGGCCGTCGTCCTCGTCGGCGCGTCCGGTGGCGTCGTGCTGGACGCCTTCGGCCGGCCCGTCGAGTTCGACACCGACCTCACCCGCCGCTGGAGCGGGATCGTCGCGGCCACCCCCGAACTCGGAGAGGAGCTTCGAGCCCTCATCGCCGAGGCGCCGTAGCCGCCCGTGCGCCTTTCTGGTAGCGGCGGCTACCGAAAAGGCGCACGGGGTAGATTCTTCGCACCTGTGCGCGGCGCCGGGTAGAAGGGACTTCGACGTTCATGGCCACAGTGACCTATGACGGTGCCACCTGCCTGTTCCCCGGCTCGGACAAACCGGCCGTCGATACGCTCGACTTGAAGATCGAGGACGGTGAGTTCCTGGTCCTCGTCGGCCCGTCCGGCTGCGGCAAGTCGACGTCGCTGCGGATGCTGGCCGGGCTGGAGGACGTCCACAGCGGCCGGATCCTCATCGGTGACCGCGACGTCACCACCCAGGAACCCAAGGAACGCGACATTGCGATGGTGTTCCAGAACTATGCGCTGTACCCGCACATGTCGGTGGCCGAGAACATGGGTTTCGCGCTCAAGCTCGCCGGCGCCGCGAAGGACGACATCCGCAAGCGCGTCGAGGAGACGGCGAAACTCCTCGACCTCGAGCCGTACCTGGACCGCAAGCCGAAGGCGTTGTCCGGCGGTCAGCGGCAGCGCGTCGCGATGGGTCGTGCCATCGTCCGGCAGCCGCAGGTGTTCCTGATGGACGAGCCGCTGTCCAACCTCGACGCCAAGCTCCGCGTGCAGACGCGCACCCAGATCGCGCAGCTGCAGCGCCGCCTCGAGACGACGATGGTGTACGTGACACACGACCAGGTCGAGGCCATGACCATGGGCGACCGGGTGGCAGTGCTGAAGGACGGGGTGCTGCAGCAGTGCGCGTCGCCCCGCGACCTCTACAACAGGCCCGCCAACGTGTTCGTGGCCGGCTTCATGGGGTCGCCGTCGATGAACCTGTTCACGCTGCCGATCACCCCCGACGGGGTCGTGCTCGGCGACGCGACCATTCCGCTGCCCCGGCAGCTGCGTGCCGACACCGACGAACGTGAGGTCGTCGTCGGGATCCGCCCCGAACACCTGGAACTGTCGACCACCGGCATCCCGATGGAGGTCGCGGTGGTGGAGGAACTCGGATCCGACGCCTACATCTACGGCCGCAGCACCGTCAACGGGGTGACGCAGCAGTTGGTGGCCCGCGCCGACTGGCGGAACCCGCCCCGCAAGGGTGACCTGGTGAAACTGCACGTCGACCCGTCCCAGGTGCACCTGTTCTCGGCGTCCGAGGGCTACCGGCTGAGCTGAACCGGCGGTGAACAGAACGGCTCGTGACCGATTCAGGTCGGGGGTAATGCCGGACTTCTGCGGTGTTCCATGCCACAGTATGTTCCGACACCGCGCCGGTGCCGCGAGTTCTGTCGTGCCGGTAACGGGTTCATCCACATCTACCTACGGGGAGACTCCATGGTTCAGATTTCGAGAGCGGTCCGGCGCGCCGCGGTGTTTGCCACCGCTGCCTCGCTGGTCACGCTCACCGCTTGCTCGAGCGACAGCGGCAGCGACTCCACGTCGGAGAACCTCGACGGTCGCGGACCCATCACGTACGTCGAGGGCAAGGACACCACCGAGACCGGTGTCGTCCGCCAGATCATCGACGCGTGGAACGCCGAGCACCCGGACGAGCAGGTGACGTTCAAGGAGCAGTCGAACGACGCCGATCAGGCGCACGACGACCTGGTCCAGCACCTGCAGGCCAAGCAGTCCGACTACGACGTCGTCGCACTCGACGTCCCCTGGACCGCGGAGTTCGCGGCCAAGGGCTGGCTGCAGCCGCTGACCGGCGAGTTCGCGGTGGACAACACCGGAATCCTCCCCGCCACGGTCGACAGCGCCACCTACAACGGCACCCAGTACGCGGCGCCGAAGAACACCAACGGCGGCCTGCTGTACTACCGCAGCGACCTGCTGCCCGCCGCACCGAAGACGTGGGCCGAGCTGGCCGCCGCGTGTGAGGTCGCGAAGACCAACAACATCGACTGCTACGCCGGTCAGTTCGCACCGTACGAGGGCCTGACGGTGAATACCGCCGAGGTCATCAACGCGTACGGCGGCTCGTTCGTCGGCGAGGACGGCAAGACGCCGACCATCGACAGCCCCGAGGCCCGCGCTGGCCTGCAGGTTCTGGTCGACAACTTCAAGAACGGCGACATCCCGGCCCAGGACACCACGTTCAAGGAGCCCGAGAGCCAGAAGGCGTTCGAGGACGGGAAGGCGCTGTTCCTGCGCAACTGGCCCTATGTGTACGGCACCGCCGACAAGGATTCGTCCGCGGTCAAGGGTAAGTTCGCGGTCGCTCCGCTGCCCGGCAAGGACGGCATCGGCGCCTCGACCCTCGGTGGCTACAACGCCGCCATCAGCGCGTACTCCGAGAACAAGGCCACGGCCCGCGACTTCCTCACCTTCCTGCAGGGTGAGCAGTCGCAGCGGATCATCGCCATGGGCTCGCTGCCGCCGGTCCGCGCCGCACTGTACGACGACCCGGAGATCATCGCGGCCTACCCGTTCATGCCGACGCTGAAGGTGTCGATCGAGAACGCCGTCCCCCGTCCGGTCACGCCGTTCTACCCCGCTGTGTCGAAGGCCGTGCAGGACAACGCCTACGCTGCCATCAAGGGTGAGAAGTCGGTGGATCAGGCGATCACGGACATGCAGTCCGGCATCCAGTCCGCAGGCTCGTAGAGCACAGGAGTGAACATGGCCGTTCCGACTGGGACCACCAGTGGGGCGCCGGCCCGTCCCGCGGCCGGGGATGACGACCCCGGCCGCGGTTCGCGTGAGAAAAGCGAGAACAGGCGACGCTTTGGGCTGAGCAGTCGCCGCGCGTGGCTGTTCGTCGTGCCGACGCTGGCCGTGCTGGCCGTAGTCATCGGCTACCCGGTGATCCGGGCAGTGGTGATGTCGTTCCAGAAGGACGCGGGTCTCGATCCGTCGACCGGCATGTTCGTCGAGGGCGGCTGGGCCGGATTCACCAACTACACGCACTGGATTCTGCAGCAGTGCACCTCCCCGAGCGGGGTGGCCGTGGCGTGCCCGCCCGGCACGCTCGGCTCCCAGTTCTGGTCGGCCGTCGGGAACACCGCGTTCTTCACGGTCGTCACGGTGGGCCTCGAGGTCGCGATCGGCCTGTGGATGGCGATCATCATGGGCAAGACTTTCAAGGGCCGCGCCCTGCTGCGTGCGGCGGTCCTGATCCCGTGGGCCATCCCGACTGCGGTCACCGCCAAGCTCTGGTACTTCATCTTCGCCTACGACGGCATCGCCAACCGCCTCCTCGGCACCGAAATCCTGTGGACGTCGGACGCGTGGCCCGCGCGATTCGCGGTGATCATCTCGGACGTCTGGAAGACCACCCCCTTCATGGCCCTGCTGATCCTCGCCGGACTGCAGATGATCCCGCAGGACGTGTACGAGGCGGCGCGGGTCGACGGCGCCTCCGCGTGGCAGCGGTTCCGGCAGATCACGCTCCCGCTGGTGAAGCCGGCGCTGATGGTCGCGATCCTGTTCCGCACGATGGACGCCCTGCGCATGTACGACCTCCCCGCTATCCTGACCGGCGGTAACCCGGCCACCACGACGGTGTCGATTCTCGTGGTCGACCAGGTGCGGCAAGGGTTCAACAGCGCGTCCGCGCTCTCCACCATCACGTTCCTCCTGATCTTCGCGGTGGCGTTCGTCCTCGTGAAATTCCTCGGCGCCAACGCCGTCGAGACTCAGGAAGCCCAGCGAAAGGGGCCGAAGTCGTGACCCATCGCGCCCCGGAGCTCGAACTCCCGAGCAGGCCCGTCCGCCGCAACCGTCCGAAGCGGTTCGCGTTCAAGAATTCCCGCATCTATATCGGTGTCGCGATCATCCTCGTCTGGGGGCTCGCGCCGTTCTACTGGATGATGGTGACGGCGTTCCGCGACCCCGACTACACGTTCGACACCACACCCTGGCCCACGCACGTCACGCTCGAGAACTTCCAGAACGCGCTGTCGACGAGCAGCGGCAACAACTTCACCCGGGCCGTCGTCAACAGCATGATCATCGGCGGAATCACCACCGTCGTCGCCCTCGCCGTCGGCATCTTCACCGCCTACGCGCTGGCCCGCATCGAGTTCCGGTTCAAGTACGTGGTGGTCGGCATCGTGCTCGGCGCGTCGATGTTCCCCGTCGTCGCCCTGGTCACCCCGCTGTTCCAGCTGTTCACGAACATCGGCTGGATCGGTACCTACCAGGCCATGATCATCCCGAACATCTCGTTCGTCCTGCCGCTCACCATCTACACGCTGACGTCGTTCTTCAAGGAACTTCCCTGGGAGCTCGAGGAGGCGGCCCGGATCGACGGCGCCAGCCGCGGTCAGGCGTTCCGTCTGGTGATGTTGCCGCTGGCGGCGCCCGCACTGTTCACCACCGCCATCCTCGCGTTCATCGCGACCGTCAACGAGTACCTGCTCGCCAGCCAGCTCTCCAGCGACGCCACCGAACCGGTCACCGTGGCCATCGCCCGGTTCTCCGGCAACGACCCGCACGTCGTGCCGTACGCGGCGATCATGGCGGCGGGCACGATCGTCACCATTCCGCTGGTGATCATGGTGCTGCTGTTCCAGCGTCGCATCGTGTCGGGCCTGACGGCCGGCGGCGTGAAGAGCTAACGGTCGAGCGGAGCGAGGGGAAAGGTGTCGGCCGTGCATCCGGTGGCGAAGCGGCAGCGGCTCGAGGTTCTGATCGGCATCCTCGGGTTCTTCACGGTGATGGCGTTCATCGCCGCGGTCGTCGAGGTCGTTCGCGGCGACCCAGGCGTCACTCCTGCGCTTGTCTTGCTCGGATGCCTGGTGCTGTCGGGGTTGGCGATCGTCGCCCGGAATCGAGTGCGCTGAAACAGTACGGTCGGTATGGATATTTGCTGGGCGTTAGCGCGGCGCGCGTCACACTCGAGGCCATTCACATAACATACGTACGGGTGGGTGCGATGATCCTCCGTGACCGGATAACTGACCGGGAGTGTGGAAGTGAGTTCTGGCAACGACGCGACGGGCAACCATGCCTCCGATCCGGGGGGCACACCGCCCGTAGACGACGGTTCGGCTGACACGACCACTCCACCACCGGACGGGAAGACGAAGCGCAACCGGTGGCGCACGGTCCGCCGGGTCAGCCTGGTCGTGATCGCGTTGCTGCTGGTCATCCCCCTCGTCGGGTTCCTGGTCAGTTACGTCCGCGCCGAGGTCCCGCGCCCGTCGGACATGAAGACCAATCAGGTGGCCACCGTCTTCGCCGCCGACGGCACCACCGGGCTGACCAAGGTGATCCCCCCGGAGGGCAACCGCACCGAGATCGCCCTCGACGCCATTCCCCAGCACGTCCGCGACGCCGTCCTGTCGGCGGAGGACCGCAACTTCTACTCCAACCCCGGCTTCTCCGTCACCGGGTTCATGCGTGCCGCCCGCGACAACGTCCTCGGCAAGGAAAGCGCGGGCGGTGGGTCGACGATCACGCAGCAGTACGTCAAGAACGTGCTGGTCGGCGCGGACCGCAACGTGTACCGCAAGATGCGGGAACTCGTGATCTCCACCAAGATGGCCCGCGAGTGGTCCAAGGACGAAATTCTCGCCGCCTACCTGAACACCATCTACTTCGGGCGCGGCGCGTACGGCATCGAGGCGGCGTCGCGCGCCTACTTCGACAAGCCGGTCGGCGACCTGTCGGTGGCCGAGGGCGCGGTGCTCGCCTCCGTGATCCAGAGCCCGTCCTACCTCGACCCCGAGGCCAACCTCGACCAGCTGCAGGCCCGCTGGAACTACGTGCTCGACGGCATGGTCGCGATGGGTGTGCTCAGTCAGCAGGACCGCAGTGCGGCCGAATTCCCGGTCACCGCCCCGTCCAACCGGCCCACCGACGCCAACTCCGCGCCCGGCCCCGACGGCCTGATCCGCAACCAGGTGCTGCGCGAATTGTCGGATGCGGGAATCTCCGAGCAGACCCTCAACACCGAGGGTCTGCAGATCACCACCACGATCGACCCGAGGGCGCAGCAGTCCGCGATCGACGCCGTCCACGACAACCTCGAAGGGGAGGATCCGGGACTGCGGACCGCGGTCGTGTCCATCGATCCCCGCACCGGCGGTGTGCGCGCCTACTACGGCGGCGAGGACGGCGCCGGCTTCGACTACGCCCAGGCGCCGCTGCAGACCGGGTCGTCGTTCAAGGTGTTCGGCCTGGCCGCGGCGCTGGAGCAGGGCATCCCCCTCTCCGCCCGCTTCAGCAGTGCACCGCTGACCGTCGGCAGCGTCCAGATCGGCAACGTCGAGGGCGAGTCCTGCGGCACGTGCACCATCGCCGAGGCGACGAAGCGGTCGCTGAACACGAGCTTCTACCGGTTGATGATGTCGCTGGACAACGGTCCGCAGGCCATCGCCGACGCCGCCCACAAGGCGGGGATCCCGGAGTTCATTCCCGGGGTGCAGGGTAAGACGCTCAGCGAGAACGGCGGCGAACCCGAGGGCGGCATCGTCCTCGGCCAGTACCTGTCGCGGCCGATCGACATGGCGTCCGCGTACGCGACGCTCGCGGCGTCGGGCATCTACCACCAGCCGTACTTCGTGCAGCGGGTGGTGACCGCCGACGGCGTCGTGCTCCTGGACCGTGCGCCCAGCCCGGGTGAGCGCCGGCTCGATGCCGCGGTGGCCGACAACATCAGTCAGGCACTGATGCCGATCGCCTCGTACTCGCGGGGCCATGCGCTGGCGGGGGGACGCCCGTCCGCGGCGAAGACCGGCACGGCGCAGCTCGGGGACACCGGTGAGAACAAGGACGCCTGGATGGTCGGTTACACGCCGTCGCTGGCGACGGCGGTGTGGATCGGCAAGGCCGACGCCACCGCCATCAACAACAGCTGGGGCGGCCTGATCTACGGTTCGGGTCTGCCGTCCGACATCTGGAAAGACACGATGGACGGCGCCCTCGAAGACACCGATTGGGAAGACTTCCCGTGGCCCGACCCGATCGGCGGCCAAGCCGGTGTGCCCACGTGGACCGGTCAAACCAGCGGCGACGGAACGGGACCCGGCACCAGCGGGGTTGTCCCGCCGCCCGGTGCCCCCACTCCCGCGCCCGTCGAGGTTCCGCCCCCGGCGGCCGTCCCGGTCCCGCCCGTCCCGCCGGTGCCCGCACCCGTCCCGGCGCCGACCCAGATCGAAATCCTCCCGGGCGTCATTATCCCGCTGCCGGGTTAGCCGAGGTTCTGAAACCCGCCGCGTGGCGGAGTCCTGTTCGGCAGCACCACAACCCGCAGCGCGGCGCGGAGGCTTTCCTTCGTCTTGGCCCAGGCGCTCGCCTCGTCCTCGCACATGTCGGCCTCTTCGGGCTCCTCCTCGCGGGCGAGTTCCGCGTTGTGACGCCACTCGATCTCCTGCTCGGTGCAGAGCCGGAGGAACTCGAGGATGGTGTCGCGGTCGCGTCCGCAGATCTCCGCGACGTCGTCCGGGTCGAGCCCGCTCTCCGAGTCGAGGTGGATCAGGGTCACGAGGGCGGCGGGGAACTCGTCCTCGCATTCGTGGTCGGCGTACGAGGACGTGGCGCCGGGTGTGGAATTGAGTTTGCCACCGAGCTTTTCGGCGAACGCGTCGTCGACGGTGTCCACGAAATGCTCGAACATCCGGAACACCGATACCAGGTGATCCGCGACGAACGGTGACCCGTCGACGCGCATGACGGCGACCACGTTGTCGACGATGAGCAGGAACTTGATGTCGGGCCACTGGCGGTTGAGGTCGGCGAGCGCCTCCGCGGTGCGCGTGCGATCGCTGATCGTGTGGACCACGCGGGCGAACACCTCGACGCGGGCGTCCTCCTCGATCACCCGCACATACGTGGGAAGGTCGCCGACCCAGACGAGGATGTCGCCGTCCGCATCCTTGCCCGGTGCCTGTTCGAGCATGGATTCGACCGCGGCATCGACACGGTCGCGCAGCCCGGCGCCGTCACGTAGCTGGGCCGGGACATCAGCAGTACCGAACTCCGGGGTCTCGCCCCGGCCACCGGTGATCGCCTTCAGGAACGAGGGATGCAGAAGGTCCCAGATCTCCCGGAACACCGTGACCGTCATCGACGCCAGCAGCTGGGCGTCCTCCCGGTCGGCGTCGAGGTAGAACGACGCGGAACCGTTGCCCTCGTCGACGTGCTCGCACAGGTCGGGGCGGTTCCAGCCGAGCTCGATCAGCCGATCGTGCTCCTCCTCGGTGAGTGCCCGCGCCGGGTGCAGGAAGCGGTTGGACGGCACCTCGCACCGCACCTTGTCGCCGGCCCACGCGAAGAACCGCACGCACGCGGCGGTCTCGACGAGGCCGTCGTCGACGCTGTCGTACTGCGACTGCAGCACCAGTTCGTCGTCGTCCTCCATCACGTGCACGTACCCGGTCAGACGGTCCTGGAGTTCGGTCCAGGCGTCGTCGATCTCTCGATCGAAAGTGTTGTCGGACATCACGCCTCCCTCGATGAATCCTGGGTGTCACCGTAGAGGGAGGGTCTGACAAGAAATCGAACACAAAGGCGAATGCACCTTTCGTCGCCGTGAAGACGACGAAAGGTGCATTCGCCGGGAGCTGCTGCGCGGTGGGTTACGCGTCGATGATGAACGCCTCGAGCTCGGTGCGAGCCTTGTCGTCCGCCATCTGGACCGGGGGGGACTTCATCAGGTACGCGGACGCCGGGTAGACGGGTCCGCCGATGCCGCGGTCCTTGGCGATCTTGGCTGCGCGGACGGCGTCGATGATGATGCCGGCCGAGTTCGGGGAGTCCCAGACCTCGAGCTTGTACTCCAGGTTCAGCGGAACGTCACCGAAGGCGCGACCCTCGAGGCGGACGTACGCCCACTTGCGGTCGTCGAGCCAGCCGACGTGATCCGACGGGCCGATGTGCACGTTGCCCGGACCGAGGTCACGGGTCAGGTTCGACGTCACGGCCTGCGTCTTGGAGATCTTCTTCGACTCCAGGCGGTCGCGCTCGAGCATGTTCTTGAAGTCCATGTTGCCGCCGACGTTCAGCTGCATGGTGCGGTCGAGCTGCACGCCGCGGTCTTCGAAGAGCTTCGCCATCACGCGGTGGGTGATGGTGGCGCCGACCTGCGACTTGATGTCGTCACCGACGATCGGGACGCCGGCGTCCTTGAACTTCGCAGCCCACTCGGGGTCGGAAGCGATGAACACGGGCAGGGCGTTGACGAACGCGACACCCGCGTCGATGGCGCACTGGGCGTAGAACTTGTCGGCGTCCTCGGAACCCACGGGCAGGTACGAGACCAGCACGTCGACCTCGGCGTCCTTCAGGGCCTTGACGACGTCGACGGGCTCGGCCTCGGAGATCTCGATGGTCTCGGCGTAGTACTTGCCGATGCCGTCGAGGGTGGGGCCGCGCAGCACCGGAACGTCGGCCGGCGGGACGTCGGCGATCTTGATGGTGTTGTTCTCGCTGGCGAAGATGGCTTCGGACAGGTCGAATCCGACCTTCTTGGCGTCGACGTCGAACGCGGCGACGAACTGGACGTCGCGCACGTGGTACTTGCCGAACTTGACGTGCATGAGGCCGGGAACGGTCGCCGTCTCGTCGGCGTCCTTGTAGTACTGCACGCCCTGAACCAAGGACGAGGCACAGTTCCCCACGCCCACAATGGCCACGCGCACCGCGGTGCTGTTCTCACCCATGGTCGGGTTCTCCTTTTTTCTTAGGTGTTGCTGTCGATTGCTCGGCGGCGATCAGCTCGTTGAGCCAGCGCACTTCACGCTCACTGGATTCGAGACCGAGCTGGTGGAGCTGCTTGGTGTAGCGATCCAGCGTGCCGCTCGCTTTTCCGATCGCGTCGCGAAGCGCCTCACGGCGCTCCTCGACCTGGCGTCGTCTGCCTTCGAGAATCCGCATCCGCGCCTCTGCGGGAGTGCGGCTGAAGAAGGCGAGATGAACGCCGAATCCGTCATCGGTGTAGTTCTGCGGACCCGTGTCGGCGACCAGTTCCTTGAACCGCTCCTTGCCGATCGGCGTGAGCTGGTAGACGCGGCGGGCGCGACGCTTGACGGTCCCCGGAGGGCCTGCGTCCTCGGCGATCAAACCGTCTGCCTGCATGCGTCGAAGCGTCGGGTAGAGGGAACCGTACGAAAAGGCGCGAAATGCACCCAGCAGTCCCGTCAACCGTTTGCGCAGCTCGTATCCGTGCATGGGTGACTCGTGGAGCAGCCCGAGAATTGCCAATTCGAGCACGTCCACCCCCTGAGTCGCCCGACCTAACCGCGTGATGCGATTCAAAACTATATCGCACCGATATATAGGAGGATACGCGCGCTCGATACATGGGACAAGCCGTCACAGGTTGTTAACACAGGTCCGGGTGTCCGGCGGCGCCGCCGAATGTCACACCGGTGCCCTCTGACTGAACGAATGTCACATCGGGCGACCAACCGGCGGCCGACGGCACCCGACGGCGGCTGGTGGGCAACGACCCCGGACGCTCAGTCCTCGTAGGGGTAGATGTCGAACGGTTCGCCGTCGAATCCGACGACCATGTGTCCGGTGTGGCCGGCGGCGTTCTTCACGTGGATGGAGATGGTCGGCGGTCCGTCGTCGGACCCGGGTTCGTACCGGAAGGAGACGATCTCCACCGCACCGTCGGGGACGCGCAGTGTTTCGGGTGCCCCGGCGAGCAGTCCTGCGATCGCGACCTGGTCGACGGTGCCGAGGTCGAAGGACTTCTCGTCGTCGGATCGGGTGGACGAGCTGCCCCAGTCGTCGAATTCGCCGTCGTAGAGATAGGAGTCGGATTGCCGGGCGTTGCCGGAGGACGGCCGGTCGAAGACGGCGTGGGCCGGGTAGAGGCCGAGTTCGTCGGCGACGGTGTCGCCGTATTCGGCGCGGTACTCGTCGAGGAAGAAGTGCAGCCCGGCGCCGGTCGTGAGGTTCGGCACCGATTTCGACGGGCCGATGTCGCTGTTCGCGACGGCTCCGGCGATGCCGCCCGCGGCAGCTGCGGCGGCCACGAGGACCGCGGCGTACACCCACCGTCGCGACGATCGGCGGCGCCGCGGGGACACGACGGGGCTGGCCGCGAGCCGGCTGGGGATCTGGAGGTCCCCGATGAGGCGGTCGAGTTCGTCGAACATTTTCGCTCGCATCGCCGCGGAGGTGCGGGAGGCGTGTTCCTCCGCGGACAGTTGCCCGTCGGCGAGTGCTGCGTCGAGCATCCCGCAGGCGTCGGCGCGGTCGGAGTCGCGGGCGCGGATTCCCGCGAGTGTGGTCCTGGGCATCTGCGTCCTATCGGCCGAAGGGGTAGACGCTCAGTGGTGCACCGGACGGGTCGAGTTCCATGTGTCCGCTCTCGCTGAACTCGTTGGTCACGTAGATCGACACGGTGGGGCCGTCGTCGTCGGCCTCGAACGAGATGTGGCTGACTTCTCCGTCGGGGACGTTGAGGCTCACCGGGGCGCCCACGACGGTTCCGCCGATCGTGTCGAGGTTCAGCGTCGACAGGTCGAACACGGGGGTGTCGACCTTCCGGGTGGTCGGCGTTCCCGACGGCGTGAACCCGCCGCGGTAGTCGTAGCTCACCATCCGGTTCGGTTCGAGGGGAAGCGCGCGTTCGAGGCTGGCGTGTCCGCCCTCGTAGAGGGTGAGGTCGTCGACGATCAGATCGCCGAACTTGGCGCGGTACCGGTCGAGGAACAGCTTCATGCCCTCAGGCGTGACGGGATTCGGCGTCGCGACGACCAGCGGTTCGACGGAATCGAAATCGACCTGCTGCGCGACGGGCGTCACGGTGGCCTGTGCGTCGTCGCTGTCGACGAGCGTGAAGGCGCCGACGGCCGCCACGATTGCGACGACGGCGACGGCTGCCGGGAACCAGTGCTCGGCGGTGTCGCGCGGGGGACGTGCGTCCGGTGGTGCGTCGGCGGGTCGTTGCAGATCACCGACCAGGACCTCGAGGTCGGCGAGCGTCCGCGCCTCCGCGGCGAGGTCGGACATCGCGCGGTGTTCCGCCTCGTTGATCTGGCCGTCACCGAACGCGGCGTCGAGCAGTGCGGACGTGTTGGCTCGATCGACGTCACGTGCCCGCGTGTTCGGTGGGTATCGGCTGGCCACGGGTGGATCTTAGAGCTAGTTCGCGGGGTTCACCTGCCATACGTCTCCGCCGAGCGTCGCCCGCAGATAGCCTCCGCCGGTCTGGTCCCTGTCGTAGACGTACACGTTGATCGTCGGTCCCTTGCCGGCGTCGGCGAGGAGAACGTGCCCGATGGTGCCGTCCGGGACTCCGACCAGCCGGGGTGCGTCGGCGATCAGCGCGACGAGTGCCGGCACATTTACCTGCGCGAGGTCGACCTCACCGGTTCCGGGGAGGCGCTGCGTGCGGATGCCCGACGGCTTGAAACCGCCGCGGAAGTCGTACCGGTCGACCTTGTCGGGCGCGTCCGGGGCCGTCCGCGACAGGATCGCGTATTTGTCGTACAACCCCAGTTCGTGGACGGTGAGGTCGCCGAACTTCTGCCGGTACTGCTCGAAGAGGGCGTGGATCCCGTCCTGGGTGAGGGGCTGCGCCTGGCCCACGATGATCGGTTCCACCGCGGGCACCTCGACCTCCGGCCGGGTCAGCGGCTTCTCGACCTGCGCCGGGACGGGTGTGGTGACGGGGTCCGGGCCGTCCTGCTCGGTGAGCGCGAGACCGATCGCGCCGACCGCGATCACCGCCCCGCACGCGACCGCGATCCGCAGCGCCCGGCGGGGTGATCCCGGTGTCCGGACAGGTGCCTGTGCGGTGATCACCGACGGCAGTTGCAGGTCGCTGATCAGCAGGTTCAGCGCGGCGAGGGTCTTCGCCGACATGGCCTGGGCGGTGCGGTCGTGGTACTCGCCGGCGCCGAGCTGTCCGTCGGCGTAGGCGGCGTCGAGCCGGCTGCACGCGTTGACCCGATCGAGGTCGCGTGCGCGAGTCTGCGAGGACGGTCCTGAGGCCACACCGGCATCGTAGTGCGGCAACCGTGTTTGACCAGCGTCACTCGACCGACCCCTTCTCTCCGGACGCGACGCACGTACTCTGGTCTCCGTGCGGATACAGCGGCAGGTGGTGGACTATGCGCTTCAGCGCCGGTCACTCCTGGCCGAGGTCTACTCGGGCAGGACGGGTGTCACGGAGGTGTGTGACGCCAGCCCCTACCTGCTTCGTGCCGCAAAGTTCCACGGCAAGGGCAGTGACGTGGTGTGCCCGATCTGCCGTAAGGAGCAGTTGACTCTGGTCTCCTGGGTCTTCGGTGACAAGTTGGGCCCGGTGTCGGGTTCGGCTCGTACGGCCGAGGAGCTGGTGCGTCTCGCGTCCACTCAGGAGGAGTTCTCGGTTCACGTGGTCGAGGTGTGCCGGACATGCAGCTGGAACCATTTGGTCCAGTCCTATGTTCTCGGTACCGTGCCCGAACCGAAACGGCCCAGGCGTTCGTCGCCACGGCCGCGGCCTCCGAGCCGTCGAACCGCGAGCGAGTAGACACGCCCGAACACGGACGCGGGCAAAAGAGTGCCCACAGACGTAACGCAGGACTGAAGCCGGTCCACAACCACTGGAGATTTGTACGTGAGTTCCCCCCGCAGCAACGCCCCGGGTGATCGACCGAACGGACCGAGACGACCGAGTGGCCCCCCGCCACAGGGACGCCCCGGAGGTCCACCACCTCGCGGCGGACAGCCTGCGGGTGGACAGCCTGGTGGGCCGCCGCCGCGTCGGATGCCGCCTCCGCCCCCGCAGGGTGGTGGCCGTCCCCCCGGCCCGCCGCCTCGTCGTCCCGGTCCGCCGCCGCAGGGTGGTGGCCGTCCGCCGGGTCCCCCGCCGCGTCGTCCGGGCCCGCCGCCCGGACGTCCGGCAGGCGCTCCCCCGGTGGCGCGTAACCAGTCGGGTCCCGGTGGGCGCCCGCCGGGACCTCCGCCGTCGAACGGTCGCAAGACCGGCGGCGGCCGCGGTGGTGAACCGCCGAAGGGTGGAAAGAAGACGGCTGTGAAGAAGTCGCGGTGGAAGATCGTTCGCCGGACGGCGTACGCGTGCGTCGCGATGGGTCTGGTCATCCCGATCCTGCTGTTCATGGCGGCGTACGTCGTCCAGGACGTCCCGCGGCCCGGCGACCTCAAGACCAACCAGGTGGCCACGATCTACGCGTCCGACGGAACGTCGGTGCTCAGCAAGGTCGTGCCGCCGGAGGGCAACCGCACCGAGGTGACGCTCGACCAGATCCCGAAGCACACCCGTGACGCGGTGCTCGCTGCCGAGGACCGGGACTTCTACTCGAACCCCGGCTTCTCGATCGGTGGTTTCGCGCGTGCCGCCCGCGACAACGTCCTGGGCAAGGACAGTGCCGGCGGTGGCTCGACCATCACGCAGCAGTACGTGAAGAAGACGATGGTCGGTTCCGAGCGTTCGCTGACGCGAAAGATGAAGGAACTCGTCATCTCGTCGAAGATGGCCCGGGAGTGGTCCAAGGACGACATCCTCGCCGCGTACCTGAACACCATCTACTTCGGGCGTGGTGCGTACGGCATCGCGGCCGCGTCGAAGGCGTATTTCAACAAGCCCGTCGACCAGTTGACGGTCGAGGAGAGCGCGGTGCTGGCGTCGTCGATCCAGCTGCCGTCGCTGCTCGATCCGGAGACCAACCAGGAGGGTGCGCAGGCGCGCTGGAACTACGTGCTCGACGGCATGGTGTCGGCGGGGACGCTCGAGCAGTCCGCCCGGTCCGTGATGCAGTACCCGCCGTACGTGCCGATCGCGCAGGTCGACAACGGCAACCAGGACTCCGGACCGGAGGGCCTGATCAAGAACCAGGTTCTGCGTGAGCTGGGTGAGGCGGGGATCAGCGAACAGCTGCTCAACACCGAGGGCCTCGAGATCACCACGACGATCGACCCGGTCGCCCAGGCGGCGGCGGTGGATTCGGCGCGCTCCAACATGGAGGGTGAACCGGAGAACCTGCGTACCGGTGTCGTGTCGGTCGACCCGAAGACCGGCGCGGTGCGCGCGTACTACGGCGGCGAGGACGGCGGTGGTTACGACTTCGCGAACGCCGGACTGCAGACCGGTTCGTCGTTCAAGGTGTTCGGTCTCGCCGCGGCCCTGGATCAGGGCATCCCGCTGTCGCAGATGTACGACAGCTCGGAGCTGACGGTCAACGGCATCACCATCAGCAACGTCGAGGGCGAGGGATGTGGCACCTGCACCATCGCCGAGGCGCTGAAGCGGTCGCTGAACACCAGCTTCTACCGTCAGGAACTCGAACTCGACGGTGGGCCGCAGGCGATCGCC
Source organism: Rhodococcus sp. LB1 (assembly GCF_001583455.1). Lineage (NCBI taxonomy): Bacteria > Bacillati > Actinomycetota > Actinomycetes > Mycobacteriales > Nocardiaceae > Rhodococcus > Rhodococcus sp. LB1. The sequence continues at coordinate 34,899 of NZ_LTCZ01000409.1, forward strand.
GACATGGCCCACAAGGCGGGCATCCCGAAGGAGATCCCCGGCGTCGGGCCTTCGCTGACCGAGCCGGACGGCAATGGTCCCAACAACGGCATCGTGCTCGGCCAGTACCAGTCGCGGGTTCTCGACATGGCGTCGTCGTACGCCACGCTGGCCGCCTCGGGTACGTACCACGCCCCGCACTTCGTGCAGAAGGTCGTGAGCGCGGACGGAACGGTGCTGCTCGACCGCGGCGGCGACACCGGTGAGGACCGCATCGACAAGGACGTCGCCGACAACGTGACGTCGGCGATGGAACCCATCGCCGGGTACTCGCGCAACCACAACCTGGCAGGCGGACGCCCGTCGGCAGCGAAGACGGGTACCGCGCAGCTCGGTGACACCGGACAGAACAAGGACGCCTGGATGGTCGGGTACACCCCGTCGCTGTCCACGGCGGTCTGGGTGGGCACCACCGACGGTCAGGCGCTGGAGAACAGCAGCGGCGCCATGATCTACGGTTCCGGTCTGCCTTCCGACATCTGGAAGGACACGATGGACGGCGCCCTCGAGGGCACCGACGTCGAGAAGTTCCCGAAGCCGGGTGCGATCGGTGGCCAGTCGGGTATCCCGGCCTATTCGGCGCCGGCACCGACCAAGACGTCGGCGCCGCCGACGAGCACGTTCCAGCTGCCGACGGAGCTCGTGCCGCCGGTGGTCGTGACACCGTCGCCGGTGGAGATCCTGCCCGGGATCACCATTCCGATTCCGGGTCTGGCACCGAGGCCGACCACGGCGGCCCCGGCCGTTCCGGCGGAACCGGAGACGACGACGCCGCCGAACGCCGGTAACGGCAACGGCCAGCAGCAGGTTCCGGCCCGTTAACGGCGACCGGTAACCTCGCGGAGTGGCCGACAACCCTGACGCGCACGCCGTCCGCGACGCGGGCGAGACGGGATTCGTCTCGCCCGCGCCGCTGGCCAAGGATCGGCGTTCCGCGGATTGGCGGGACCTTCCCGGGCGCACCGACCCGCTGACCGCCGACCTCTCCGGGGTGATCGGCGGTCCGGTCGGACGGCATGCGGTCGTCGGGCGCAGCCGGTTCTTCACGCCGATGCGCGCCATCCTGTTGCTGGCGATCGTGTTTCTCGCGCTCGGCTGGTTCGCGAAGGCGCCGTGCATCCAGCAGGCGCCGGTCGGCGAGAACGGCGCGCTCGGGCTCGACTGGAGTGGCAGCCGGCAGTACGTCGCCATGTGCTATTCGGACACGGTGCCCCTGTACGGGGCGGAACGGTTGAACGAGGGCGCCTTCCCCTACAAGAAGTGGTGGGAGGAAGACGCCGGCAACGGCCAGACCCAGCGCCGCTACATGGAGTACCCGGTGATCTCCGGGCTCTACCAGTACGGTGCGATGACGATCGCGAAGTCGTGGGATGCGGTGCACTGGCTGCCCGGCGCGCTGCAGGTCGCGATCTACTTCAACGTCGTCGCGCTCGGTCTGGCGCTGGCGTGGCTGGTCACCGTCTGGGCGAGTGCGCTGCTGGCCGGACGCCGCATCTGGGACGCCGCACTGATCGCCGGGTCTCCGCTGGTGATCGTGCACGCGTTCACGAATTTCGATCCCCTCGCAACGGCTTTCGCTGCGGGGGGGCTGCTTGCGTGGTCCCGGAAACGGCCGGTGCTCGCCGGGATCCTGCTCGGGCTCGGTGGTGCCGCCAAGCTGTATCCCCTGCTGCTCCTCGGACCTCTGCTGGTGCTGTGCCTGCGCACGGGCAAGGTCCGCGAGTGGTCGGTGACGGCAGTGACCGGTGTCGGCGCGTGGCTGGCGGTCAATCTGCCGATCGCCCTGCTGTTCCCACGCGGCTGGGCCGAATTCTTCCGGCTCAACTCCGAACGCGGCGCCGACCCGGACTCCGTCTACAACGTCATCTCGTCGTTCACCGGCTGGACCGGATTCGACGGCATCCTGTCGGCCGGTCAGGCGCCCACCGTGCTCAACGCCGTGTCGTTCCTGCTGTTCGCCCTCGTGTGCGTCGGGATCGGGTACATCGCGCTGACGGCGCCGAGACGGCCGCGGCTGACCCAACTGTGTTTCCTGCTGGTCGCGGGTTTCCTCCTCACCAACAAGGTGTGGAGCCCGCAGTATTCGCTGTGGCTGGTTCCGCTGGCCGTGCTCGCGTTCCCGCACCGGCGGATCCTGCTGGCCTGGATGACGATCGACGCGCTGGTGTGGGTGCCGCGGATGCTCTACTACCTCGGCGTGTCCAACAAGGGACTCCCCGAGCAGTGGTTCACCGCCGCGGTGGTGGTCCGCGACGTCGCGGTCGTGGTCATCTGCGCGCTCATCATCCGCCAGATCTACCGGCCCGACGAGGACCTCGTGCGGTACGGCTTCATCGACGATCCGGCGGGCGGCGTGCTCGACCAGGCGCCCGATGCGCAGCCGCGGTGGCTGCCCGCCTGGCTACGGCCGCGGAAGCCGGTAGAAGCGGCTCCCGCTCACAGCGTTTCGCCGGCAACCGGTTAGGGCTTCGACAGCACCAGCGCCGCCCCGACCGCGAACACCGCGATCGACAGGCCGAGGGCGATCGCGCGGATCGACCACTGGCGGGCGTCGGCGGCGGCGCGCACCGAAAGGTCGTACTCGCCCCGCTCCCACAGTCGGTGGACGGTGAGCGAGCGCAGCAGTGCGACGACGCCGAACGGCACGAACGCGACGATCGCAAGAATGGCGAGCGGCAGACTGCTGGCGGGCGGCGGTGCCAGCGGCCCGCTGTGGTCCGCCGAGGTGTCCTGCTGCTGCGACGTCATGCGTTGCCTCCCCGTGGTGGAGCCCACGACCGTGGGCGACGAGGTGGAGTATAGACCGTCGAGATTCCCGACTGTGCAGTGCCTTTCGCGCTGTCGGCGGTTACGCTCCGGCTATCGGCCGGTCTCCACGACGGGTGGATGCGCCCGGGCCGCGACCCACGCGGCCACCTGCGTGCGGGAGCTGACGGCCAGCTTGTCGAAGATGTGCTCGACGTGTCCGTCGACGGTGCGCCGCGAGATCACCAACGACTCGGCTATCTGCCGATTGCTGAGGCCCTGGGCGAGCAGGCCGGCGATCTCCTGTTCCCGTTTGGTGAGCGGCGACGCCTCGGCGCGGGGTGGCGCCCTGTGCTCGGTGGGTGTTCCCAGTGCGAGGTCGACGGCCTCCTCGATCGTGAGCCGGACCGCAGGTGTTGCGAGCTGGGCGAACTCGTCGGGCCCGACGATGCGGGCGGCGTCGCGCTCCGACGACAGCGAGTCGTCGGTGATGTGCGGGCCGAACGCCGCGACGGACGTGCCGAGCCGATGCCACACACCTTTCGCGGCGCCGCACAGTCTTGCCGCCGCGTTCGCGTCGCCGCTCGACGTGGCCACCCACGACAGCACCTCGATCGACAGGGCCGTGCAGATCTTGTCCTTGAAGTCGCGTTGGATCCGCAGTGCTTGCTGGGCGGCATCGACGGCGTCGTCGCCCCGGCCCAGGTGAAAGTACGCGACGCTCGAAACCCACAGGGCGTAGGCCTTGTTCCACTTCTCACCGTGCGCGTCCGCCACCGCGATCACGTCGCGGCACGTCTCGAGGGCGTCGTCGAGCCGGCCGTCGTAGGTCTGCGCCATGCCCATCTCGAACGACGCGGTCAGCACCGAGGCGGTGTCGCCGACGGCGCGGTGGACGGCGATGGCGTCACGGAACAGCCGGATGGCGTCGTCGGGGTGGCCGGAGAAGACGGCGTGGATCCCCGCCCAGTGGTCGGCGTGCGCGCGCAGTCGTTCGTCACCGAGCGCGGTCGCGATCGCCGTGCATTCGTCGAGGTGTTCGCGCGCGGCGTCGCGGTCGCCCTGGATGAGCGCGGTCCACGCGGTCACCCACAGGACGTCGCCCCGCTCCCGCGTGGGTTCGGTGAGCCGTAGCAGTATCCGCTCGAGCCGAATCCGCCCGTCGGACAGGTTGCCGCCTGCGATCCAGTGGTACCGCAGGGCGACGGCCAGTTCCGCGGCCGCCGCCCGCTGTGTGTCGTCGTGCAGGGCCCAGTCCAGGGCAGCCACGAGGTTGGGGTGGTCGATCCGCAGTCCCGCGAGGATCTCGGATTGTCCTGGCCCGCACCAGTCGAGCGACGATCGACGGGCGCGTTCCGAATAGTGCTCGAGATGTCGCCGGTACAGCTCGTCGTGCTCCCCGCTCAGCTCGAGGAGCTCGTGCCCGTACTCCCGCACCGTCATCAGCTGCGAGTAGCGGAGACTCTCGGTCGAACGATCCACGGTGACAAGACATTTTCCGACCAGCCGATCGAGGACGTCGATGACCGGCGTGTCCGTCAGCGCACCGAACCCGCTGATCGCTTCCGCGGCTTCGAGGTCGAAGCTTCCGGGGAACACGGCGAGCCGGGACCACAGCAGCCGCTCGGTGTCCGAGCACAGTTCGTAACTCCAGTCGATGAGGGCGCGCAGCGTCTGCTGGCGGGGCATCGCCGCCCGGTCGCCACCGGTGAGGAGCGCGAAACGCTGGTCGAGGCGTTCGACGAGCTGCGACGCCGACAGCGACCGCAGCCGGGCAGCGGCCAGTTCGATGGCGAGCGGGATCCCGTCGAGCTGATTGCACAACTGCGCGATGGCAGGGGCGTTCGCGTCGGTGAGGCGGAAGTCGGCGACGACGCCCTGCGCGCGCTCCACCAGCAACGACACCGATTCGAACGGCGCGATGTCCGCGGCACGGCACTCCTCGATGTCACCCGGAGTGCTCAGCGGCGGAAGGACGTACGTGAATTCGCCGGCGATCCCGAGCGGTTCGCGACTCGTGGTGAGGATCCGGACCTCCGGCGCAGAGGCGAGGACGGTACCGACGAATTCGCTTGCCGCGGACAGTAGGTGCTCGCAGTTGTCGAGGACGATCAGCAGATGCCGGGACTGTAGTTGGTCGATCACCTTGTCCATCACCGCACGGCTCGACTGGTCGGTGACGCCGAGGGCCGCCGCGGCCGCGGAGGGCAGCGCGTCGGGATCGCGGACGGGCGCGAGGTCGATCCACCGGACGGAGTCGCGGAAGGCGCGCGCGGAACGGACCGCGAGTTCCTCGGCCAGCCGCGTCTTGCCCACGCCGCCGGCACCGAGCAGCGACACGAGCCGGGACTGTTGCAGTCGTGCGCGGGCTTCCTCGATCTCGCGGCGCCGGCCGACGAAGCTGGTCATCGTCCTCGTGAGTTCTCTCGAGCGAGTCAGTGGATCTCCCCCGTTTCCGGTTGGCCAGGTGTGGCACGAACCTACCCCCACCCGATGTGACGGACAACACAGGTAACCGAGGGGGTGTTTTACCCGGTGTGGGGGTGATGTGACGTGGGCCATTGTCGTTGGCATACCCCGGTTGCCCGCTCGACTCCAGCCGGAACCCATCGTCCCGAGGAGCTCAACACCATGTCAAAGACCATTTCTTCCGCCGACGTCGATGTCGTCGTCGTGGGTGCCGGGTTCGCCGGCCTCTACGCACTGCGCAAGTTGCGCGACACGATGAACCTGTCGACGCGGGTGTTCGAGGCCGGCTCGGACGTGGGCGGCACCTGGTTCTGGAACCGCTATCCGGGAGCCCGCTGCGACATCGAGAGCGTCCACTATTCGTACTCGTTCGACGAGGATCTGCAGCAGGAATGGCAGTGGAGTGAGAGGTTCGCCGGACAGCCGGAGATCCTCCGCTACCTCGAACACGTCGCCGACCGCTTCGACCTGCGTAAGGACATCACGTTCGACACCCGCGTGGTCGGCGTGCATTGGGACGACGAGAACTCGGTGTGGACGGTCCGCACCGACGACGGCGCCGTCGTGCGCAGCCGGTATTTCATCTCGGGGGCGGGCAATCTGTCCGTGCCGAAGACGCCGGAGTTCGGCGGCATCGACAACTTCCGCGGGGAGGTGCTGCTCACCGGCAACTGGCCGCGTGAGGGCGCCGACTTCACCGGCAAGCGGGTGGCCGTGATCGGGACCGGAGCCAGCGGCATCCAGGCCATCCCGTTCATCGCCGAGGACGCCGCCGAACTGGTGGTCTTCCAGCGCACCCCCAACTTCGCGACCCCCCTCGGCAACGGTCCGATCGACCCGAACGAGGTGGCGGACATCAAGAGCAACTACGCGGACGTGCGGACCGCGGCCCGCAACCACTTCCTCGGCGTGCCGTTCACTCAGGTGCAGCCGTCCGCGCTCGCCGTCGACGCCGAGGAGCGCCGCCGCACGTTCGACGAGCGCTGGAACGCCGGCGGGTTCCGGTTGTTCATCGACTCCTACCAGGACATCCTGTTCGACAAGAAGGCCAACGACACGATCGCCGACTACATCCGGGATCGGATCCACGAGCGTGTGCAGGATCCGGAGAAGGCCGCGACTCTGGCGCCGACGGGCTACGCGTACGGCACCAAGCGTCCCCCGCTCGAGACCAACTACTACGAGGCCTTCAACCGCGACTCGGTGAGCGTCGTCGACGTGAAGACCACGCCGATCGACGAGATCACCCAGAGCGGAGTTCGGGTCGGCGACCGCGTCTACGAGGTCGACACCATCGTCCTCGCAACCGGATTCGACGCGATGACCGGTCCGCTGATGGCCATGGACATCCGCGGTCGGAGCGGTCTGCCGCTGGCTCAGAAGTGGGAACACGGTCCCAAGACCTACCTCGGCATCATGGTCAACGAGTTCCCGAACCTGTTCCTCATCACCGGACCGCAGTCGCCGTCGGTGCTCTACAACATGCCCCTCGCCATCGAGGACCACGTCGATTTCGCGACCGACGCGATCGACTACGTGGACCGCCGCGAACTCGACGTCATCGAGCCGACCGCGCAGGCCGAAAGCGATTGGGGTGCCTTGACCAACGACATCGCCAACCAGACCCTGCTGCCGGAGACGAACTCGTGGTACATGGGCGCGAACATTCCCGGCAAGCCTCGCGCCTGCATGGTCTACCTCGGCGGAGCCCCCACCTATCGGGCGACGTGCGACGAGGTGGTGGCCGGCGGCTACTCCGGTTTCGCGCTCACCCGGGCGGAGGCCCGCGTGGCCTCCACCGTGTCCTGACCCCGCCCCCCGACCAAGGAGACCGACATGGCACTCGACGCACACGCAGCAGAACTGATCGCCGGACTACAAGCGCAGGGGCTGAAGGCTTTCGAGCACAGCACCGTGGAGGAGGTGCGGGCCGTCGTGGCGACGTTCGCCGGACTGCAGGCGCCGCCCGAACCCGTCGCCCGGGTGGAGGACGCGCACTACGAGAGCGGCGGAGCGCAGATCGCGCTGCGGGTCTACGTGCCGGAGGGCGAGGCGCCGCACCCGGTGGTCCTGTACTTCCACGGCGGTGGATTCGTCGCCGGCGACCTCGACGTCATCGACGAACCGGCCCGCGCGGTCGCGAACGGCGCCGGCGCGATCGTCGTCACCGCGACGTACCGCCGCGCACCGGAACACCGGTTCCCGGCCGCCGCCGACGACGCGTCCGCTGCCCTGCAGTGGGTGGCCGACCACGTCGGAAGCTACGACGGTGATCCCGGCAACGTCGTCGTCATGGGTGACAGCGCCGGCGGCAACCTGGCCGCCGTCACCGCGCTGCGGGCCCGGGACGAGGACGGACCGCGGCTGCGGGGGCAGGTGCTGATCTACCCGGTGATCGACCCGAACGCGGACCTCCCGTCCCGGCAGCAGTTCGCCGAGGGATATGTGATCGGCGCCGGGGACCTCGACTGGTTCTGGAGCAACTACCTCTCCTCGCCCGAGGACGCGGAACACCCGTATGCGGTACCGAGTCGCGCCGCCGGCCTCGAGGGGCTGCCGCCGGCCCTCGTGCTCACCACCGAGAACGAGGTGGCCCGCGACGAGGCGGAGGCGTACGCCGAATCGTTGCGGCAGGCCGGGGTCGACACCGAGGCGATCCGCTTCGACGGTCTGATTCACGGCGCGTTCTGGATGTCCGGGGCGGTTCCGCGTAGCGCCGAGATGCGCTCGGCGGTCGTCGAGTTCGTGAAGAGGGTGACGGCCACCGCTTCCGTCGGGTGACGTGACCGACCGTGTCAGCCCTCGACTCGTGCCTCGAGTCGGGGGCAGATGCGCGGCCACTCCTCGTCGATCATCGAGAACAGTGCGGTGTTGCGCCAGGTCCCGTCGCGGCGACGCCGATGCTTGCGCAGGATTCCCTCGAACTCGGCCCCCAGTTTCGCGATGGCGCCGCGGGAGTGGGCGTTGCGTTCGTCGGTGTGCCATTCGACGCGGACCGCGCCGAGGTCTTCGAACGCCCGCCGCAGCAACAGCAGTTTCGCCTCCGGATTGATGAACGTGCCCTGCGCGGAACGGGACAGCCAGGTGTGCCCGATCGCGAGGCTGCGGTTCTTCGGGTCGATCAGATACAGCGACGTCGAGCCGACGATCCTCTCGGTGGTGATGTCGATCTGCGCGTATGCGAGGCGGGTCGGATCCTCGTCGGCGGTGCGGACGAACGCCACCGCATCGTCGCGCTCGGCGATCGCTGCGGACGTCCAGTGGAAGATGCGGGGATCGTCGACGGCGTCCATCAGGCCGTCGACGTGATCCTCGCCCAGTGGTTCGAGTCGTACGTGCCGTCCGGTCAGCGTGGGGTGCGCGAACCAGGATTCGCTCATCGCACCGGCTCGGGAGATTTCAGCACCGGCCGCCTGCCGGATTCGGGACCGGTGCGCCCGCGGACGGGCGGATGCCGTTGGGCGGCGCGCAGGAACACGAAGAACAGCACCACCAGCAGTCCCGCGCGGCCCCAGACCCCGAACTTCACCAGAACCTCGAACGTCGACGCGTCGGTCTGGGCGGCGAGGGCGCCGAAGTATTTGAAGACGCCGATCCCCATCGACAGGTCGGCCACCAGATACGCCGCGACGAGCCCCCACGGGACGCGCAGCAGGACGAAGAACGGGATGAGCCACAACGTGTACTGCGGCGAATGCACCTTGTGCAGCAGCAGGAATCCGCAGAGCATGGCGGCGCTGACCGCGATCCACGGGTAAACGCCATCGCGTTGGAACCGCAGCCAGCCGAGCCGCAGGGCGATCGCGAACGCGGCGCAGACGAGGAGCGGCGACAGCAGGCTCACCGTCTGGTCGTACGCGGGGAGCGGGACGTCGTCGGCGACCGGCCCGAACAGCGGCCGCAGGCCCCAGTACCAGATGGAGTTGGTCGTGAGGTCGGCCTGACGGTTCTCCTGGAACGTGAACGACGCCCGCCATCCGCTGTAGGAGATGAGGGCGAACGGCAGGTTCACCGCCACGACGGTGGTGATCGCGGCCACCGCGACCATCACGGCGCCGCGCACGTCGTAGCGCCGCCCGGCGGTGCCGTTCCGGGTGAGGACGTAGGCGATCAGCGGCAGCACGAACGCACCCGGATACACCTTCAGGCAGAAGCCGACGGCGAGGAGCACCGCCGCGAGGACGGCCCGGGCGCGGAGGGGGATGCGTTCGAGCGTCATGACGAAGATCGCGGCCACCGACGTCGCGACCACCGGCAGTTCCCAGTTGTGGAACGCGTACAGCACCAGCGGCGGGGTGGCCGACCACAACAGCGCCCACCAGCCGGCCAGCCGTCCCAGCATCCACGCCGTGAGCAGGCCGAACGGGGCGAGGATCAGCGCCGAGTGCAGCAGGAAGTCGGCGTCGGTGTGTGAACCGATGCCGCCGAGCCACATCAGTACACCGCTCAGCACCGGGTACTCCACGGTGCCGCCGGTGAGGATGCCGTCGGCGTTGATTCCCCCGGTGACGTACGGGAAGACGTGCAGGTTGACGTCGCGTCCGAGCCACAGGAACTGGATGTCGGAGTAGCAGACCTGCGTGTCCTTGATGCGGTCGAAGATCAGGCTTCGCCCGACGCCGTCGAACGGCGCCCCGGCGCACCGCGCCTTCTGCAGGTAGCCGGCGAGCATGGAGAGACCCGCCAACCCGACGACGAGCGCCGTGATCGGCGACCGCTGCCGAGCTCCGATATGCATGAATCCACATTAGGGTGCGCGGGGCTCCGCGTGCGAAGCGGAAACGCCGCGGGTGCGGAGGTCAGTCGCTCGCCCGGCGCAGGGCATCGGGTTTGTGGACGGCGTCCCGCCCGCTCTTGTCGCTGACGACGCGGTACTGCGGGTCGTCCTCGGACGCCCGCACCGTGCGGCCTGCCGCCTCGGTGTCCTCGGTGATCTTCTCCTCGACAGTCCCCGACGTCGTGGTGCCGTGGGTCTTCCACTCCACCTCGTCGCCCTGTCGGAATTTCTTCTCCTCTGCCATCGTGTCGGCGTACCCCGCGGTTCCCGGTGTCACACCGGCCGGCCTGATTTCGCTGGTCAGGGGCTCGTCGTGTAACCTGCAAAGGTTGCTGACGCAACGACCCTCCTGCCACGGACAGTCCGTGGCCGTTTTCACTAGTCCATAGGAGGTGATGAGGTCTTATGCGTCATTACGAATTGATGGTCATCCTTGACCCCAGCCTGGACGAGCGCACTGTTGCTCCTTCGCTGGATACGTTCCTCAATGTTGTTCGCCAGGACGGCGGCAAGATCGACAAGGTCGATGTCTGGGGTAAGCGTCGTCTCGCCTACGAGATCCTGAAGCACAGCGAAGGCATCTACGCGGTGATCGACATCAGCGCTACTCCCGCCACCGTCGCAGAGCTCGACCGTCAGCTCGGTCTGAACGAGTCGGTGCTGCGTACGAAGGTTCTGCGCCACAACAAGTGATTTCTGTCGGTCACCAGCCCTAGGCTCGTGCCCAACCGAACTCCACATTCTGCAGGAGGAACCATATGGCAGGCGACACCGTCATCACCGTCATCGGAAACTTGACGGCTGATCCGGAGCTTCGATTCACCCCCGCGGGTGCCGCGGTCGCGAACTTCACTGTCGCGTCCACGCCCCGCACCTTCGACCGTCAGACCAATGAATGGAAAGACGGCGAAGCACTGTTTCTGCGTTGCAACATCTGGCGCGAGGCAGCCGAGAACGTCGCGGAGAGCTTGACCCGTGGCTCGCGAGTGATCGTGAGCGGCCGGCTCAAGCAGCGTTCGTACGAAACTCGTGAAGGTGAAAAGCGCACTGTCGTCGAGCTCGAGGTCGACGAGATCGGCCCCTCGCTGAGGTACGCCACGGCCAAGGTCAACAAGGCCAACCGTGGTGGCGGCAGCGGCGGTGGCTTCGGTTCCTCCGGCGGATCGGGCGGCGGACGTCCGCAATCCAACACCGGCGGAGATGATCCGTGGGGCAGCGCGCCGCAGGCGTCCGGCTCCTTCGGAGGCTCTGGTGGCGGGAGCGACGAACCCCCGTTCTGATCCGTACCTGATCGGAACATCCAGAAAAGAGCAAACTAATGCCGAAGCCGCCCTTGCGCGACAAGGTAATGAAGAAGAAGATCTGCATCTTCTGCAAAGAGAAGAACACGCAGATCAACTACAAGGACACGACGCTTCTGCGTAAGTACGTCAGCGACCGCGGCAAGATCCGCGCGCGCCGTGTCACCGGCAACTGCGTCCAGCACCAGCGCGACGTTGCCATTGCCGTCAAGAACTCACGTGAGGTGGCGTTGCTGCCTTACGCCACCGTGGCTCGCTAAGGAAAGGGAGGAAAGACATGAAGCTCATCCTCACCGCTGACGTGGACAACCTCGGTGCGCCTGGCGACACCGTCGAGGTCAAGGACGGCTACGGCCGCAACTACCTGCTGCCCCGCGGCCTGGCCATCGTCGCCACCCGTGGCGCCGAGAAGCAGGTCGAGGGCATCCGTCGTGCGCAGGAAGCCCGCGCCGTGCGCGGACTCGACCACGCCAAGGAGCTGAAGGACGCCATCGAGGGCCTCGAGAACGTCTCGCTGTCGGTCAAGACCGCCGGTGACTCGGGCAAGCTCTTCGGTTCGGTTACCGCCGCCGATGTCGCCGGTGCCATCAAGGCCGCCGGTGGACCCGTCGTCGACAAGCGCAGCCTGGAGCTGCCGAAGGCTCACATCAAGGCGACCGGCAAGCACGCCATCGTCGTGAACCTGCACCCCGACGTGGTTGCGAAGTTCCACCTGAACGTCGTCGGCGCCTAGTCGACTCGTTTACTCACAGGCCCCCCGGACGCCTCGGCGTGTGGGGGGTCTGTGCGTGTCGATTCCGGCTCACAGCCGCCCTCTCGAGCCTGTTTTCACGGGTGTGAAGCACGCGGAGGAGCGGCTTCCAGCTGTGTCTGGAAGTTAGCCGCCCCGCCGACGATCTGTGAGGTGGATCATATTGCCACGCAGGGGCGACCAACTCAACACGCCCGAGTCGTCAACGTGAAAGACACGCCGAACGGGTTTTCATCCACAGTGGTGAGAAACCAAAAAACGGCTCTGATCTGGGTTTTTGGGATTGTGATATGCACTTATCCTCAGGTTATCCCCATGGGGTTAACAAACGTACCCAGCGGTTTACACAATTTGTCCCCAGCTGTGTACACAGGCTGGTTTGAACAGCGGGTAGCTAATCCCTAACGTCGTCCCGGCGTGTCTCGCGATCACGACGCCGGCTGCCGCGAAGAGCCTGCGAAGGTTGTCGGTAGGGGCGAGTACAAAGAGTTCGGGGCACCAACACCGGGAAGCATTTTCCGGGGTGGCGCAACAGTGATGGGGAAGGTCGGTCGAGTGGCTGTAGTAGACGATCGGGGCCGTTCCGAATACCCGGGTCCGCCTGACGCGGAGCCCGGCGAAGAGTTCGGCCGGCAGCCACCTCAGGACATGGCGGCGGAGCAGTCGGTGCTCGGCGGCATGCTCCTCAGCAAGGACGCCATCGCGGACGTGCTCGAGGTGCTCCGTCCCGGCGACTTCTACCGTCCCGCGCATCAGTCGGTGTACGACGTGATCCTGGACCTCTACAGCCGCGGTGAGCCCGCCGACCCGGTCACGGTGTCCGCCGAGCTGGATCGTCGTGGCGAGCTCCGTCGCATCGGTGGAGCGCCCTATCTGGTGACGCTCACCCAGACGGTGCCCACCGCCGCCAACGCCGGCTACTACGCCGAGATCGTGGCGGAGAAGGCCATCCTGCGCCGCCTCGTCGACGCAGGCACCCGCATCGTCCAGTACGGCTACACCGGCGCCGACGGTCAGGACGTCGCCGAGGTCGTCGACCGCGCGCAGGCCGAGATCTTCGAGGTCACCGAACGCCGCACCACCGAAGACTTCGTCCCCCTCGAAGAGCTCCTGCAGCCCACGATGGACGAGATCGACTCCATCGCCAGCCGCGGCGGCATCTCCCTCGGCGTGCCCACCGGCTTCGTCGAACTCGACGAGATCACCAACGGCCTCCACCCCGGCCAGATGATCATCGTCGCGGCCCGACCCGGTGTCGGTAAGGCGCTCGCCCTCGACACTCCCCTGGCCACACCCACCGGCTGGACCACCATGGGCGACGTCCAGGTCGGCGACCACCTCATCGACGCCGACGGCAAGCCCACCCGCGTCGTCGCCGCCACCGACATCATGGTCGGCCGGCCCTGCTACGAGGTGGAGTTCTCCGACGGCACCGTCCTCGTCGCCGACGAGCAGCATCAGTGGTTGACGGCCGTTGACGGCGAGGCCGCCGTCCGCACCACGGCTCGGATCGCCGGTTCGATCGACCGCGGCCACCAGGTCGCGCACACCCGTGCGCTGCAGTTGCCGACGTCGACTGTGCGCGTCGACCCGTACGCTCTGGGTGCCTCGCTCACCATCGAGGGCCTCTCCGATCCGGAGATGCCCGTCGGTACCGAAGAACTCATCCTTCCGGCCGACGCCAAGCGAATCCCGGCGGAACTGTTGCGCGGCTCCGAGCCGGAGCGTCGCGAGTTGCTGGCCGGCCTGCTCGATGTGGCGGGATCGGTTGCCGATGACGGCTCCGTGCGGTTCGAGACCGTCAACCCCCCGCTGTCGGAGGATGTCGCCGAACTCGTCGTCGGGTTGGGATACGACTGCAGTTGTGTCGACGGTGGCGTCACCTTCTGCGCCGATGAAGACGTGTTCCAGCTTCATCGGAAGGCGATCCGGCACAAGGAGCTTCGCGGCGCGGTCAGTGGTTCGCGACGCATCGTCGCGGTGCGCCCGATCGAGAGTGTCCCCGTGCGGTGCGTCGAGGTCGACAACGCCGACCACTTGTACCTCGCGGGTCGTTCTATGGTGCCGACCCACAACTCCACCCTCGGCATGGACTTCCTGCGTTCCTGCTCCGTGAAGCACGGCATGGCCAGCGTCATGTTCTCGCTCGAGATGAGCAAGACCGAGATCGTCATGCGTCTGCTGTCGGCGGAGGCGAAGATCAAGCTCGGCGACATGCGCTCCGGCAAGATGACCGACGACGACTGGACGAAGCTCGCTCGACGTATGAGTGAGATCAGTGAGGCGCCGCTGTTCATCGACGACTCCCCCAACCTCACGATGATGGAGATCCGCGCAAAAGCCCGGCGGCTCAAGCAGAAACACGACATCAAGCTCATCGTGATCGACTACCTGCAGCTGATGAGCTCGGGTAAGAAGGTCGAGTCACGTCAGCAGGAAGTCTCCGAGTTCTCCCGTAGCCTCAAGCTTTTGGCGAAGGAACTCGAGGTTCCCGTGGTCGCGATCTGCCAGCTGAACCGTGGTCCCGAACAGCGACAGGACAAGCGCCCCCAGGTCGCCGACCTTCGTGAGTCGGGATCGCTCGAGCAGGACGCCGACATGGTAATTCTGCTCTACCGCCCCGACGCCACCGAACGCGACGACCCCCGCGGCGGCGAGGCCGACCTCATCCTCGGCAAGCACCGTAACGGCCCGACAGCGACAATCACCGTGGCGCACCAGCTTCACCTGTCCAAGTTCGTCGACATGGCGCGGGGCTAGTGCCGGCGGCCGCCCCTCCCTCCTCCTACACTCTGCCTGTTGCCTGACGGCTACCGCTCGGGCAATTCGTTGGTCGTCAGACCCTGCGAGATGGCCGGATTCTCGTCCCACCGGACGTTTCGGCGACCGGCTTGTCGGCCCGACGACACGCTTCCATATGATGAGTGCGTCGGGCGCGCCGGTGTCCGCGAGTCGCGAAACCGGGTCCGGTGATCCAGGTCACGGCTGGTGGAGCGGTGTGCGCTCGCCGGCATCCCACCTAAGGACACGCCACATGAGCCGGGAAGGCAGACAAGCGCAATGAGCACAGTGGAACTGGCCCAGTGGAACTCCGAGGAAGCTCTCGCGGAGGCGATGATCCCGATCATCGGCGGCCTGCACCGCAGAAGCTCGGTGACCATTCTGCTTCACAGTCGCTCCCTGGTGAACAAGTCGGTCATCAGTATCCTGCGGACCCATCGTTTCGCCCGGCAGATCAGCGGCGATGAACTGTCGGTCGAGGAGACGTTCCCCTTCCTCGAAGCGCTGACTCACCTCAATCTTCGGCCCTCGAAGATCGACCTCGGACTGCTGGTGATGGCCTATCGCGCCAACGGTGACGGAGCATCGGTCCCAGAGTTCGTTGCACGGAGCCTCGCCGACCTGGTCGGCGGCGCCCAGACGAGTCCCGCGCAGCCGCAGGATGTGATCCTGTACGGATTCGGGCGTATCGGTCGCCTCGTCGCTCGACTGCTTATCGAGAAGGCCGGCTCGGGCAATGGGCTGAACCTGCGTGCCGTGGTGGTCCGAAAGGGTGGCAGCGACGATCTGACCAAGCGCGCATCGTTGCTGCGCCGTGACTCCGTCCACGGGCAGTTCAACGGCACGATCAAGGTCGACACCGACAACAACACGCTGATCGCCAACGGCAACGTCATCAAGTTCATTTACAGCAACGACCCGGAGAGCCTCGACTACACCGAGCATGGCATCGACAACGCCATCCTGATCGACAACACCGGAATCTGGCGCGACCGCGAAGGACTGTCGAAGCACCTCCGCCCCGGAGTCGCGAAGGTGGTGCTCACCGCGCCCGGCAAGGGAGACGTCCCGAACATCGTGCACGGCGTCAATCATCGCGACCTCGACCCGAACGAGCAGATCGTGTCGTGCGCGTCCTGCACCACCAATGCCATCGTCCCGCCGCTGAAGACCATGGACGACGAATTCGGTGTGTCTCGAGGCCACGTCGAGACCGTGCACTCGTTCACCAACGACCAGAACCTCTTGGACAACTATCACAAGGCCGACCGTCGTGGTCGTTCGGCGCCGTTCAACCTCGTGCTCACCGAGACCGGCGCCGCGTCGGCGGTCGCCAAGGCGCTCCCCGAGCTGAATGCCAAGATCACTGGCAACTCGATCCGCGTTCCCACTCCGGACGTATCCGTCGCCATCCTCCACCTTCAGCTGGGTCGTGAGACCACCAGGGAGGAGGTGCTCGAGCATCTCAGCGAGGAGTCGCTCACCGGAGCTCTGAGCCGGAACCTCGACTACACCGCTGCAACCGATGCCGTGTCCAGTGACTTCATCGGTTCGCGCGCCGCGTGCATCGTCGACGCGAACGCGACGATCGTCGACGGCGACACCGCCATCCTCTACGTCTGGTATGACAACGAGTTCGGATACTCGTGCCAGGTGGTGCGCACTGTCCAGTACCTGTCCGGTGTGGAGTACCCCATCTACCCCGCGGTCGACGCCGCTGATGCGATGTCCGTGGGCTGACCGGCGGCACCGTAGGTTCGCGACGCCTGGGCCGAGCAGTGGCTGCTCTCCCGGGCGTCGTCGCGTATTCGGTGGGCCTCGCCGCTGAAAGCTCATCGTTCGTATGGTTCCCGACGTTGAAATTTTCCGGTACCGAGGGCCCGTCGATGGATCGTAGCGCGGGGGGAATCAACCCCTCCGGATCGTTCGGGTCCGGAATTTGCGAGCTGACGTTCGTCGATCTGCCGGGCGAGAGTCGCGCAAGATCGACCGGCTCCGCCCTCTCATCACTCATCTTGCTGTGTGCCGTTCAGGTCACGGCGCGATAGAAGCTGCGCGAGACGTAGCTGGGTGCGTCGTCGGCCAGAAGCGCATTCAGTTCGGATTTAAGTGTGCGGGCGTGGTGAGCCTCTGGGAAGTCTGCGGTCGCGAGTGCCAGCAGATCGACGACGTGTAGCGCTTCCTGAACCCGTCCGGCGTCACGCAGTCGGTGTGCCTGGTCGAGCACGGCCTGCTTGTCGGTGATCGCTGCCGCGCGTGCGTTGGCGGCGACGTCGGGCCGGGCGGGGTGTAGGTGGGTCGGGTTGCCGTCCCACCACCCGGTTTCCGAGCGGACGATGTCCCGCACGATGAAGTCCCGATGCCCGTAGGCTTGTCGCATCCACGGGACCTCGAACAATTCGGTCGGGTAGACGATATCGTGCACGATGTCGTCGACGCCCATTCCCTTGTTGAGGCGTTCCACGACGGCTCTGCGCAGCCAGCGTAGCGCCGCCGACGTGGCGGCCAGCTGCTCGGCGCCGACGTCGTGCATGACTGATCCGAACTCGGGGATCAGGACGGCAGGGTTGAGGGCCGCAAGACTGTCGAGGGTGTTCGCCCACCGAACGGCGTCCCGCATGGTGCGCATGGGCGTGCCGATGTTCGGGATGCTGTCGATGACTGCGGCGCTCCCGTAGAGGATCCGTTCTCGAGGCAACCACACGGCGGTGACATCGTTCGTCTCCGAAGGTGCCCACAACAGCCGAACCTGGCGGGTCGGGCCGCCGAGTGTCATTGCATCCCGGTAGGTTTGGTCGGGGAACGTCAGGGTCGGCACTGGTGCGAACTCTTCGATCGGCCGACGGAACTGGCGGGAGTTGATGTGGTTTTGGAGTCCGGCGGTCTCGATGTAGCGACGGTAGCGGCGGACGACATTCTCGTGGGCGATGATCGTCGGGCGGGGTTCTCCGCGCCTTTCGGCTTCGGCCAGGAACCCTGGCACACCGTAGTTGTAACCGAGATGGCCGTGGCTGTAGACGATCCAGCGGACTGTCTGGTCGGTGTGCTCGCGGAGTTGGGCGAGTGCCTGAGGAACCACGGATGGACTCGGTCCGGAGTCGACGACGAGCAATCCCTCATCGGTTTCTACGGCCAAGCTGTTTCCCTGTAGGCCCATCGTGAAGATTCCTGGGGCTACAACGGTGATTTCGGTGCCTCCGAACAGCGGGTTGTTGTCGACTTCCGCAACGGGCATCGGTGTCTCCTTCCAGTGTGTGCTTCGAATTGTGGTTCGAGAGTGTGGCTATCGGACAAGGGCGGCGGTCGCGGCAGCGGCGACCGCTGTGGCCGTGAGGAGTAGAGCTACCAGCAAGGCATGGTGTCGGGTCATTCCGTGACTCCCCCGCTGCAGCGAACGGCCCCGTCGGTGGCTGATGTACGTGATCACGAGCAGCAGCACCGCCATCGGTATCAAGGTGAGCGAAGCAGCGCGGTCACCATGGGCGGTGGGAATGTGGAGGAGCGCCACCGTCGTCGCGGCGGCGGAGAGTGTGGTTCTCCGCCAGGCCAGCGCGGTGCGGTCTGGTTGTAGTCCCGGATCCCGGTCGACGGACCCGATCATGACCACAATGCCGCTCCGGCGGCGAGGAGCGTGAGGATCCCCAATCCGAGCGCAAGAGAGGGCACGAGGACGGAGCCCGGAAGTGGCAGGTTCCGCCTGATGGCCGACTGCGCGGCCTTCCAGCGCAGATACGCGCCGGAGGCGAGGACGGTGGCCAGCCCGAAACAGACCATCGTGATCGTCATCTGCAGTGCCCCGGAGGGCAACGCAAGTAACTGGTGGGCAGCCACACCTGCCGCCAGGAGCGCCATAGCGGTGCGGATCCATGCCAGGTAGGTGCGTTCGTTCGCCAGCGTGTACCGGTAGTCCGGTTCCTCATCCACCGAACCTGAGTCCGCTGAGGGACGGGGATTGTCTGAGGTCAGAATGCCCATCGCGCGCGGCCGGCCGTTTTGGCCTTCAGTTCGGTCGCGTGGTCGCTGCCGTCGAGGAAGGCCCGCGATTCCGCCACTGCCCACCCGTAGACACCTTTCGCCATAGTGGAAGTGGCGCCTTGTTCCAGCCGGCCGAAGATGTCGACGCGGGCCTGATGCGAGTCGCGGCTCTGCGGATCGGCGTCGGTGGCCATCTGGGCGAAGTGTCCCGCCAGCCGGTGTTCGCCTCGTGCCAGTAGGGCGCGGGCCCGCTCGGCCAGTTGGGCGGCGCCGCCGCCGAGGTCTGCGATCTCGCGGGCGAGGTCGGTGCGGGGGGCGGACTTGAGGTTGGCGGGGTTGCCGTCGTACCAGCCGCCGTAGAGGCGCCAGACGTTGCGAATGACGAATTCCGGTTCGTCGTAGGAGGGTGCGAGGTAGGGCTTGCGGAGGAGTTCGGCGGGGGCGGTGACGGTGTGCACGACCTCGTCGAGGGTCGCTCCGGCGTTCATCATCTCGAGGGTGCGGCCATGCAGGATGTCCAGGAGTTCGGCGGCATCGGTGAGGGTGGTGCGGATTCGGTCGGCGCCGAGGACCGGGAGCCCGTGTCCGGGGAGGAGGATTTCGGCGCCCAGGTCGGCCATCCACCGCAGGGTTCGGGCCCATTCGTGTGCGAAGCGTTGCACCTTCTGTGGGTTTCCGGCGTTGGGGCTGGCCCAGATGAAGAAATCACCACAGCACAGGATCTTGCGGTCGGGGATCCAGGCGATCGCGGCGTCATCGGTCTCACCGCGGGCGTGATGGAGCTGCACCTGCAGGTCGTCGACGGTGAGGGTGGTCTGGTCGGTGAAGGTGACGTCGGGGTATCGGTATTCGGCCGGCCACGTCAGGTTCGGTGCCTGGAATTGGCGTTGGTTGATGATGCCGTTGTAGCCGCGGGTTTTCTTGTAGCGGTCGAACCGGCTGATTACGTTTTCGTGTGCGAGGACCGTGGGGCGGGTCCAGCCGCGCTCGCGTGCTTCGGTGTCGAAGGGGTCCATGCCGAAGACGTGGTCGACGTGTCCGTGCGAGTAGACGGCCGTGTGCACCGGTTGCTCGGAGATTCGCCGGGTGGCTGCGAACAGGTCTTCGGCGGTGCGACGGTCACCGGTGTCGTATACGAAAAGACCAGCGTTGGTGGGAAATACGTAGACGTTGCCGAACGCCGGCCACATGTAGGCGCCTTCCGCGATGTAGTGCATTCCCTCCTTCCGGAGGTCTCCGTGGTGGTAGGCGTTCTGGTTGGCTTCGCCCTTCCAGACCTTGTCGGCGTAGTCGATGATGTCCGTCATGTGGCGCTCTCCTCGGCTTGGCTGTCGGACCGCGACGCTGCGAAGTCCCGTGCGCCTCATTCTGTGCACCGGACATCAGCCGAACAATCGTCTGTGCGCACACCCCGGCCGGCCCCGGTCTGTGACCGATCACAGATTCACTGCGGGTGCCTCCGCGTCGGGGTCGTCGGTGGCGGCGCTGACCGCGACTGCAAGAGTAAGGAGCTCCGTGGTGACGTGTACGTCGAGGCCGGTCAGCTCGCGGACGCGGTTGAGCCGGTTGTCGACGGTATTGGGGTGCACCACCAGGGTGTCCGCAGTGGCGCGCCGGTCCAGGTTGCTGGCCAGATAGACCCGGAGGGTGTGCACCAGGTCCGGTCGCGATTGCAACGGGGCGCAGCGCTCCAGCAGCACCGGCAGCGACGCACTGGTGTGGGCGAAATGGTGCGCAAGTGCGACATCGCTCATTCGGCTGACCGTGCCGGTGCGGCCGGACCGGATCGCGATGTCGAGTACCTCGGCGGCCGTGGTGCCGGCACGCGGAAGATCCTCGATCGAGGTGGCGTCCTCGATCGCGATCGTCACCGGTGCGCCGCTGATCCGCGCAAGGTCCACGGCCAGCGGGTCGAGAGCCCCGATCGGTGGATGCATCACGATCCGGGCGTGCCGAGGCCGGACATCGACGAGCCACAGGCCGGGGACCGCCCTGGCGAGGTGGGCGCGGATCGCGCGGACCTTCCGTGTGGCCGCCAGTGATCGGGCGTTCCGGTCGCCGGATCCCTCGGCGGGGGTCTCACCGATGCGCAGCAACATGATGCTCGGTTCGGCCGGGATGGAGTCGGGGTCGTCGAACACCCACCCGTCGCCGCGCAGGAGGGCATCGATGGCGGGGGCATGGTTTCGGTCTTGCGCCGCAATGAGGTCGTGCGCGTGGATCTCGTACGCGGAGACGACCTCTCGTAGCATGCAGTCAAAGGTGATATGGGCTCGGCGGTATGCGAACCAGAACAGTCCGTGGTCGGTGCCGAGTTCGCGTTCCAGTTCTTCGACGAGTACGTCGAATCCGATCTGCCAGCAGCGCATGTACTCCCGTAGCGGCAACCCTTCCGCGACTCGTTCGGTGCCGCGTTCGATGTTCTCGCGCATCGTGTCGGCGACGTCGATGGACTCGTCGGTGATCGACCGCAGGCACACCTCGAGCAGCGATCGGACGGTGTGGGCGCTTTCCCGGTGCAAATGTTCGGGCACCGCGGTCTGCGTGTAGAGCGGCGAGGTGGCGATGTAGCGGTCGATGATTGCCCGTGCCATCCGCGGCACCGACCGGCGAATACGGGCGATCGTGCCCTGCAGATCGTCTTTGGTTGCCTCGTCCGTGGGCGCGGTGCGCATAGAACGCCTCCTAGGTGTGACGGGTCACACACTACTGACGTGAAGAGTGTGACCGCCGCCGATGGTACGACAGCAACCCATTCGGCCACGCTGAGGACCAGAACGGCTCCACCAGCCCCGAAGTCCACACCGGCCCAGAATGAGGAACGATGCCAGACTCCGAGTACGCTCCCGATGACCTGCCCCTGTCCGGGATCACGGTCGTCGATTTCGGTCAGTACATCGCGGCGCCCGGCGCCGCGCAGACCCTGGCCGACCTCGGCGCCGACGTCCTCAAGATAGAAGGCCCCGGCGGCGACCAGGCACGCGGGATCGGCGTCTACGGCGAAGCCATCATGCGCGCCTACAACCGGCGCAAGAAGTCGATCGTCCTCGACCTCAAAGCCGAGGACGATCTCCGCCACGCCCGGGCCCTCATCGCCCGAGCCGACGTCGTGATCCACAACCTGCGACCAGGGGTGATGGAAAAGCTCGGCCTGTCGGCCGACGAAATACGCGAACTGAATCCCACCGTCATCCTCGCCGCGGTGTCCGGCTTCGGCACCGATGGACCCTCCCGCCGCCGGCCGGGCCTCGACATCGCCGCCCAGGCGGAAACCGGCATGATGTCAGTGACCGGAGAGGCGGACGGAGACCCGCAACGCGTCGGTTTCCCGCTCGTCGACCATGCCACCTCCTACGTGGTCACCCAGGCGGTGCTGGCGGCCCTGTTCCGACGAGAACGTACCGGCCTCGGGGACGACATCGACGTCTCACTGCTCGATGTGGCGATCGACCTGCAATGCGTGAACTGGGGCGAATACTCCATCACCGGCGTCGCGCCCCACCGGCGTGGTAACGGACAACCCACCGCGGCACCGGCCGCCGACATCTTCCCCACCGCTGACGGCTCGATCGTCATTTCCGCCTACACCGAGCAGCGATTCGTCCAGCTTTGCGACCTCGCCGGCCAACCCGACCTGCCGAAGGATCCCCGCTTCGTCGACAACCCGTCAAGGGTCGCCCACCGCGGCGAACTCCTCGCCGCGCTCACACCGTTCTTCGCCGGCCTCGACACCGAAGCCGCCCTAGCGGCCCTGACATCCGTCGGCATCGTCGCCGGCGCCGTACGCACCTACGACCAGGTCCCGAGTGCCCCCGATGTGATTGCCAGCGGCATCTTCACCACCGGCAGCACCGGCGACGGACACACATACTCCATCCCAGGACTCCCCTACCGCTCCCGCAGCACCCCCCGCACCGCGGACGCCGGGCGGGTCCCCGAACTCGGAGAACACAGCCACGAGATCGTCGCCCACTACCAGCTGGGCGAGTACTCCCTGACGTGACCTGACCGCCGCCGGCGCCAACTACCCCTCCACCGCTTACGACCCCCAGGAGCCCTCGTGTCCCTGCAGAATCCGCAAACCCGCGCCGAGGAGGGCGGCCTCGCCGCCGACCTTGAACTCGACAGCCCACGCGTTCGCCGGCGTGGCTGGATCATCACCCTGATGCTGATGGCCTTCATGCTGATCAACTTCGCCGACAAGGTCGTCGTCAGCCTCGCCGGCGTCGAGATCAAGACCGACCTCGGGTTGAGTAATCAGCAGTTCGGCACCGCGCAGAGCGCGTTCTTTTGGCTCTTCGCCGTCGGCGCGGTCGCCCTCGGATCCCTCGGCGGCCGCATCTCCGCGCGATGGCTCCTCGCCGGCCTGGTCGGTCTATGGGTGCTCAGTCTGGCCCCGATGACCACGACGGTCGGGTTCGGGGTCTTCCTCGCCTGCCGAATGCTGCTCGGATTCGCCGAAGGCCCCGCCGGGGCGTTGTCCCAGCAGATCGCCCACACCTGGTTCTCCCCCAAGCGTCGTTCACTACCGGCCTCGGTAGTGATCATGGGAGCCTCTCTCGGCCCGCTGATCGCCGCGCCGGTCCTGACCTGGATCATCCAGAGCTACAGCTGGCACGCGGCGTTTCTCGTGCTCATGGCCGCCGGAGTGATGTGGCTGGTGGCCTGGCTGTTCATCGGCGGTGAAGGACCCGCCGGCAATGCCGGGGCAGGCACCGGGAATCAGGCGGTGACGCTTCCCGACACCGTGCCCGTCCGGCTCCTGTGGACTCGCCCCACAGTGATCGGTGTCGCGATCTTCTCGTTCTGCTCCTATTGGGCGACCGCGTTGAAGGTGAGTTGGTTACCGCTGTACCTGCGCGAAGGCCTGCACTACAGCGCCAACGCCACCGGATTGCTGATCACATTGCCCTTCGCCGCGGCCGTCATCCTGACGTTCCTCGCCGGCCTGATCTCCACCCGCCTCTCGCTGGCCGGACGATCGTCCCGCACCGCCCGCGCCCTGTTCGCGGCCGGCCTACTCGCCGCCGGCGGCGTGTGCATGATCGGATTCACCGTGTTGCCCGTCGGACCCACTCAAATGGTGCTGATCGCGCTCGCGTTCTCTCTCAACACCGCAGCCTGGGGACTGGCCTTCTCCCTGCTCTCCGATGTGGTGCCCGCCAAGCAACGCGGATCCGTCATGTCGATCACCGTCGCGATCTACAGCCTCGGCGGTGTCGCGGCACCACTTCTCATCGGCTCCCTCGTCTCCGGGGCCGCCGACACCGCCGCTGGATACGGCCGAGGCTTCGTCATCGTGGGAGTCATCATGCTGGTTGGCGCACTCGCCGCCGCCGTCCTGGTCAACCCCGAACGTGATGCAACCACGATCGCCGCACACCACCCGAACAAGTAGGCCGAACCAGAACGGTCGACGGCACCGCCGTCCACGAACGTGGTCTGAGTGCTCGAGCCTGTCGTCAGCGATTGTGGAAGGAAGCGATGAGCACACCAATGTTGTTGGGAGGCAACGTGCGTCCGATGATAAGTGGCGAACGCGCCACGGGGTGGCCGGCTGCTCCCGCCGGGCAGTTCGACGGACTCGTGAGGAGCATGTCGTGAGTTCTACGGAGAGCGATGTCGTGGTCGTTCGGCACCATCAGAGCGGACGGCTGGACATAGAACTACATCGTCCCGAGCGGAAGAACGCCTTGACGGTGCCGATGGTCACCCAGCTTGCCAGAACGTTCGCTGACGCTCAGGACGACGACACAGTGACCGCGGTGTTGCTGCACGGCGCGGGCGGGTGCTTCAGTTCCGGTTTGGATCTGGCCGAGGTACGCCCCGGTGAGCCGGCGATCACGGCGGCGCTCGCCGACCTGCACACGAACCTGTCCGGGTTAGAGAAACCGCTGATCGGAGCGCTGGAGCGGGCCGCTGTCAACGGTGCTGCGGCGATTGTGCTGGCTTGTGACCTCCTTGTGGTGGGAGAGACGTCGTTCCTCATGGTCAGCGAGGCGGAGATGGGGGTAGCTGCGCCGAACAATCTGCGGTGGTTGCTCGCGAAATATGACGTGAACCAGGCACTGCAGCTCACGCTGGCCTGTGAACGTCAGTACGGTCCTGACTTATTGCGGCGCGGCTTCGCCTACGCGATGGTGCCGGACGAGCAGGTTTTGGGCCGGGCGACCGAGCTCACCGACAAGATTGCGGCCTACCGCAACGGCGGGGGAATCGCCATGAAGCAAGCGATTCTGACGCGCCGAACACTGCCCGCGTAAGTGCGTGCGCACGGCGGCACCTGCGGTCGAAAAACCACAAGACAACACAATGCACAACCGGGCGGACAGGTCGCAGGACGCCCGGTCATCCCAGGTCTGGGGATTCGGACCGAGATGGTGCTTGCACGGGACTCGAAGGAGACAATCGAATGGGTATGACGACAACTGCAGAACACCGCGCGCTTCGCGACGCGGTTCGGGAGTTTCTCACCGCAACCAGTGAACCGGCCGAAGTATTGGCCGTCCAGGACACGGAACTCGGATACCGACCCGAGATGTGGGCAACGATGGCCGAACAACTCGAACTGCAAGGAATGCTCGTCGACGAGAAATACGGTGGATCAGGCGCGGGTATCGGCGACCTCGTCGTGGTCGCCGAGGAATTCGGACGCTCCGCAGCGTGCAGCCCCTTCTTCGCGAGTTCGGTGTTGACCACGCTCGCCATCGCGGATTGCGCCCAGGAGAGTTGGCTCCATGAGCTGCTGCCAGGTCTCGCCGCGGGCACTCGTCTCGGGTGTCTGGCATTTGCCGACGCCGACGGGTGGTGGCAGGCCGGCTCGGAAGCGGTGCGTGCGCACCCGGACGGCGACGGCTGGCGGATCGACGGACGGGCCGATCACGTGCTCTTCGGTCATTGCGCCGACACGGTCGTTGTCGTCGCCCGGACGGAAGACGGGACCGGCCTGTTTCTGGTGGAACCATCGGACGCGAGCATTCTGCGGGTCCGGCAGCCGGCGTTGGACCCGACCCGTCCGCTGACGACTCTCACCTTCGATAGCGCAGCAGCGCAACGGATCAGTGGCACCGCAGACATTTCGGAGGCACTGTCCCGAGCGCTCGACAAGGCGCTCGTCGTGCAGGCGGCGGAGAGGGTCGGCGGCGCTCGCCGGTGCCTGCACCTGACAACCGACTATGCGAAGACCCGCAACCAATTCGGTCGTCCGATCGGTACCAATCAAGCAGTCAAACACGGACTAGCGGACGCGATCCGGTCGCTCGAACCGGTCGCCGCTGCCGTCGCCGTTGCCGCTCACGCCGCGGATACCGAAGCGCCGGAACTGCCGGCACTGGTGAGCCTGCTCTGCGTCGCGGGGGCCGAAAGGTACCTGCAGATCGCCGGCGAGACGATTCAACTGCACGGCGCGATCGGCTTCACCTGGGAGCACGAGGCTCATGTTCATCTCAAGCGGGCGAAGACCGATCAGCTGATGTTCGGATCGTCGGCGTGGCACCGCGAGCGTCTGCTCGCCGGAGTCCTCGCCACCGGCACCGCGTTCGAGGCGCCGGCGCGGGCCGACGAACCCGCTCCGCTGGCGGACCTGCGGACCGAGGTCCGCGCCTGGCTGGCCGAGCACCGCGCCGAGGGAAGACCGCTCGAATACGCGCAGGAACCATTCGGGCACGAAGACACCGATGCCGAGAAGCACTGGACCGATCTGTTGCGGAAGGGGCGTTGGCTGTGCCTGTCGTGGCCGGAGGAACACGGCGGCCGAGGACTGGGACCGGTCGAAACTCTGGTAGTAGAGGAGGAGTTCGCGCGCGCGGGACTTCGACGCCCGCAACTCGGAATGGGCGAGACCCTGCTTGCGCCCGCCCTGTTGGCGCACGGGAGCGAGGACCAGAAGCGCCGGTTCCTGTCCCGCATTCTGTCGGGCGAAGACACGTGGTGCCAGGGCTTCTCCGAACCCGAGACCGGATCCGATCTCGCCTCGCTGCGGACCAGCGGAACCGTGAACGGCGACGAATTGCGGATAACCGGTGACAAGATCTGGACCAGCAACGGCGATCAGGCCAACATGATGTTCCTATTGTGCCGCACCGACCGCGATGCACCGAGACACCGCGGCATCTCGTTTGTCCTTGTTCCCATGACGGACAACGGCATCGACGTCGACCCCATCCGGATGGCGTCGGGTGACAGAGGGTTTGCGCAGGAACGGATAGCCGATGCCTGCGCCCCCTTGACCAATGTGGTGGGTGGGCTCGGCAACGGTTGGGCGGTCGCGATGACCACACTCGGTGCCGAGCGGGCAGGCAAGGCGGCGACGCAGTACGTCGGCTATCGCCACGAACTCGGTGTGTTGGTGGAGCGGCTGGACAAGAACGGTCGGCTCGGCGACGTGATCGTCCGCCAGCGGTTGGCGGAACTGGTGGTCGAGGTCGAGTTGATGCGTGCCGTTGGTTCCGTGATCAGTGCCCGCGTTGCAGAGGGGCAGGCCGTGGACGAGCTACTGGCGATCGACAAGATCAACTGGTCGGAGTACCACTGTATTTTCGGGTCGACGGCGCTGGAGCTTCTCGGGGCGTCGGCTCTGACCCGCCCCGAGGGGGGCGGATATCAACTCGACTCCCTGCAGCGGGTGTTCCTCGAGAGCCGAGGGCGCCGGATCGCACGCGGGTCGAATCAGATTCAGCGCAACATCATCGGCGAACGGATCCTGGGTTTGCCGAGGTAGGCACTCAACTGTAGGTAGTCGACGAGTCGTCGGTGCCGGTCGGAACCCCCGTGTGCAGCATGGTTATGCGCCCACACTGCCCACCCGACTTCTACTCACTACCCCGAATTCAGCACAGCGCGACGGCCAACCGGATCCCGGTCGCGCGCTCAGTCGGCTATGACGACGACGCCCGTCGGCTCGCCCAGCGCCTCCACCGTTCGTTCGGCAGCTCGGTCGATATGAACCCGAGGTCCCTCGGGTTGTTGCTGCTCGTGATAGGTGCCGGGTCCGTAGAACTGTCCATAGCGCAATACAACACCGCCCTCGGCGAGAACGGACCGCTCCAATTCTGCGACCGCCCGAGCGGCGGGCCCATCAGTCAATGGCCAGGCCACGCTTTGAGCCAGGATCTTCGGCGACCCGCTCCGCCGCGCGGCTTCGATAAGATTCTGGGTTCCCTCGGTTCGGATGCGAGCGTTCAGATCTGCGTGTTCACCGATCTGCGCCGAATCATCCGGCAGATCGGTCAGCTCGTTCAGCATGACGTCCGGTGTGAAGTCACGAACTGCCTGGATTACAGCCTCCCGGTCGAAGACATCACACAGCACCGGTTCGGCACCGAGGTGGCCCAGTAGCTCCGTCTTGCTGGGTGAGCGCGTCATACCGCCGACTACGTGCCCCGCGTGAATCAACCGGGGAATCAGCCGCTGCCCAATCACGCCGGATGCGCCGGCAAGAAATATCCTCATGATTACTCCTTACTATACGAATCGGAAGTGAGAGCCGAACCGTCGCTGTCAACCGCGGCACGTGATGTCATACGGGTCCCTGCCCTTTCGGAAGCGCTGGCCTCTGTGCACGCCCAAGGAGCCCGACCACCGCGGCCCTCGAGGGAGGCAATGGCTCTGGGGAGAAATGCCGGGACAGATGCCCCACTGGAACGGGTTGAACCTGTGACGTTCTGTCGGGCCTTCCCGATCGTGACCGAATGGGTTGGGGCCGACGCGGTGAGGGCCGATGGGGTTGTGAGGATGGGCTTGTGAGGTCACTGGATGCGACGATTTCATCGCTCCGGCCCCAGGTGACGAGTGTCGGAGGGCTGTGGGTTGCGCAAGTATTCATGCAATCTCGGGTCCCGCTCGTGGTGCGGTGTGCGGAACCGCCGGTTGATTACGTGGTCGACCGAGGCCCCGAGTGCCGCTCCCAGGA
Organism: Rhodococcus sp. LB1; assembly: GCF_001583455.1. Lineage (NCBI taxonomy): Bacteria > Bacillati > Actinomycetota > Actinomycetes > Mycobacteriales > Nocardiaceae > Rhodococcus > Rhodococcus sp. LB1. The sequence continues at coordinate 63,647 of NZ_LTCZ01000409.1, forward strand.
CCGGCGCGACCAGGTAGATCCATAGATCGGTGGTACGCCCAGAGAGTGCAGCAGGACCGAACTGGCGGGCGGGGTTGATCGATCCCCCGCTGCGGGGACCGAGGAGGGCGATGACCAGCCCGACCGACAGTCCGATGACGTACGGCAGCAGGCGTGCATGGCCGGGACGGGCCAGGAAGAACCCGACGACAACGATCAGGACCATCATCGAGCCCATCTCGGCGAGAAAGACAGAGGTGGGCCGCCAGGCGGACGCGGCCCTGATCGCGGCGTAGTCGACAGGAGGGAACGAGACCGCACGCCCCCACACCAGGCGCCCGAGCACCGTCCCCACCGCCGAACCCGCAAGTTGGGCGAGTATGTAGGGCGGAACGCTGCGACCAGGGAAGCCGTTCATCAGCCACAGGGCGATGGTCACGGCGGGATTCATATGCCCGCCAGCGCGTCTGCCGGGTGGGCTGAACATCAGGCCGGTGAGGATGATCCCGCTGAGAACCCCGATGACGGCAAGTGCGACGTCTAGATCGGCGATGTAGAGGGTGGAGCCCGGATCACGCAACCACCGGACGACAGTCACCGCGAGGAACAGCAGGACGGTGGTGAGCGCGAACTCGTCGGCGGCACGCGCCAGTGGATGCCGGCGTGGAAGAGGCGAAGCGGTACTCACCATGATCTCCTAGTGTTGGTGTGCCGGAAGCGGCGTGGATTCCGGACGCATCCGGACAGCGGGTCCCGGTCGTTCTCGGCCAACCGTCTGCCCGGATACCAGATTTCAGACGCGAAGCTCGTCCGCGAGTTCGCCGGTCGCCCTGGCGCGTTCGCGCGCTCGGTGAGTTAGGAGTCCGGCGTGTAGTGACCGGGGACCAATCGGGTGGATACGCCGAAGCGGTTCCACGTGTTGATCGTCGCGATCGCGACGA